>NZ_CATJGZ010000079.1:0-190720 GCF_949740115.1 Bacteroides sp. 41_26 | reverse complement strand
TAGCGGGCTATGTGACGACTAAAAACGGAAAAATAGACCGGAAATAAACTCAAAAGAAGCTGAAAAATCCTATTTGAAGAAAATTTAAACAGGCTCTAATATTTATTATTTTACTATTTTTGCAATATCATTCGATATTTAAGCAAATAAACAATATATATAGCATAAACATTAATATAAAATCGTCATGTTTGGAAAAAAGAAAGATGAAAAAAATTCCCAGATACAGTCTGAGCCCCTGAAACTGACAACTATAGCTATGGGGACAGTTATAAAAGGCACAGTTGATGTAGAGGGAAGTTTAAGAGTAGATGGTACTATAGAAGGAAACGTTTCCTGTCACAAAACCATGATATTGGGTCCACAAGGAACAATCATAGGAAATGTAACCTCTGTTTCTGCAATATTACATGGTATCCTGAAAGGAGATATACATACGGAAGAGGAATTAGTGTTGAAGTCAGGATGTTCAATGAAAGGAGATATTTACACTTGCAAGTTAGAAATAGAACCGAAAGCACTCTTTAACGGTGCTTGTAAAACAATGGAAGAAAATATACAGCCACAAGGACAATCACTTGAATAATCCCAGATCAATCTGACTTCATAATCATAAGATCGGCTTGCACCAGATGTAACCTTTTTCTTTCCTAAGGATAAAGTCACCGGATTAGATGTAAACGCAAATTTCCACTATGTATTTAACTTTAAAGAAGATGGCCAGGAGTTTTCCGTTTATCCCCTTGCCGGCATCGGTATGCAAAACAATTTTTATAAAAAAACAATGTTGAAATAAAAGGGAAAGAGATTGAAATAGATCGAAGCAACTCTACTAAATTTGCTTTCAATCTGGGAGGAGGAATCACTCTTCCACTTTCCGAACACAGTTATTTGAATGCCGAAGCCAAATTTATGTTTGCCAAAGATGATAACGTAGTAATCATGTTGGGTTACGGATATAAATTCTAAAAACGTAATCATGTAGTCAAAATGTAACGGGAATTATCCTAATCCTGAATAATTCCCGTTTGGTATATAGACCACTTTACCATCGAAAAATACAATAAATCTATAAAGACATCACCGTACTTAATTATTAATTCGCAAAGTTATCAACAACGTTATCAACAGGTTATTCTAAAGTTATTAACAGCCTAAAACCTTCATTATCATATATTTGAAATCCATATACACAGTTTATCATAATTACAGATTCACAGACTTACCAACATACTCACCTCACTGCCCTTTCAGATACTTGATGGTCTTAAAAGGAATACCATCTTTATTGTATAGCCGAAGTATATAAATCTCTTGATTAAGTTCTTTCAAATCATCCCAATCTGTAATCTGCATCATATATTTTCCTTCTTTCGTATATATTTTTATAACAGAAGCATTTACAAAATCGCTATGTATTGTTTGTATCCCTGTTATATCACTCTCCAAGGTTATAATAACCTCATCTTCGCCATACTCATTGTAAACATGAAGCCAAACCCATGCACAATCAAATGTATTAATACCACTTCGGCGCACATGGGCAACAAGGGGTTCTTCAATCGTTTGTATTTCCAAGAAAGGTGAATATTCCTCTCTAACTCCAACTTCCAAAAAATCAGAACCAACATAGCGAACCGTAAAATCAATGCTGTATGCAGTATTCGTTTCATTTACCGTTTTTATGATTTCACTATAAGATATAATGTGAGGTTTCAAATCCAACATTATATTATATGAAGCTACTGACTCTTCCCCATCAATGAAACAACTAAATACAATCTTCCCACTAATGCAATGATCTGCATCTATATCATAGAGATCTTTACTCTCAACTATAGGGATCGTAAATATATCATTTGGGGATGTAGCAATGATGGTCTCTCCACCACCTTTCAAAGGCAAAGTATAAGTCCACTGCGGCTCACTAATAAAATGATCCGTGTTATTTTCAATGCTAAAGTTATAACTTTCATAAGCAGAAGCAAATCCATCCTCTTCAATTCTTCCACATACAATCTTCAAGCCCGATTGTTCTTGAATCTCTCTTCCAACAAGCGATATCTCTGAAAACCGGCTATTAATCGGCAAAGATTCTGTATCGTTCTTTTGCGCAAAGAGAGTACAACTAAGACTAATTAACAGCAGCATGATAATTCGTGCTTTCATACACTTTCCTTTTTAAATTTAGTTGTTTGAATTTTAGAATTATATCATAATAAATTAAACACCAGCAAGTTTATCAGGTATTCCCCAACCTTATGATTACAAAGATATTAAGCTATGATTAAATATCCGACTACTCAACTGATATAAACACAAACTTACAAACAGATTCACATCACTGTCCTTTCAGATACTTGATAGTCTTAAAAGGAATACCCTCTTTATTGCATAGCCGAAGTATATAAATCTCTTGATTAAGTTCTTTCAAATCATCCCAATCGGTTATCTGCATCATATATTTTCCTTCTTTCGTATATATTCTTATAACAGAAGCATTTACAAAATCGCTATGTATTGTTTGTACCCCTGTTATATCACTCTCCAAGGTTATAATAACCTCATCTTCGCCATACTCATTGTAAACATGAAGCCAAACCCATGCATAATTAAAAGCATTAATACTACTTCGGTGCACATGGGCAACAAGGGGTTCTTCAATCGTTTGCATTATCAAAGAAGGCGAATATTCCTCCCTAACTCCAACTCTCAAAAAATCAGAACCTACATAGCGAACCGTAAAATCAATGTTGTATGCAGTATTCGTTTCATTTACCGTTTTTATGATTTCACTATAAGATATAATGTGAGGTTTCAAATCCAACATTATATTATATGAGACTATCGCCTCTTCCCCATCAATTATGCCACGAAATACGATCCGCCCACTAATGCAATGATCTGCATCTATATCATAGAGATCTTTACTCTCAACTATAGGGATTGTAAATATATCATTTTGGGATGTAGCAATGATGGCCTCTCCACCACCTTTCAAAGGCAAAGTATAAGCCCACTGCGGCTCACTAATAGAATGATTTGTATTATTAATGCTAAAGCTATAACTTTCATAAGCAGAAGCAAATCCATCCTCTTCAATTCTTTCACATACAATCTTCAAGCCCGATTGTTCTTGAATCTCTCTTCCAGTAGGCGACATCTCTGAAAGCTGGCTATTAATCGGCAAAGATTCTGTATCGTTCTTTTGCGCAAAGAGAGTACAACTAAGATTAACTAACAGCAGCATGATAATTCGTGCTTTCATACACTTTCCTTTTTTTGATTTAATACATTGATTGAAAGATTTCTTTTCCTGATTTTATTCTTACTCATCTCCTTCATACTGAATTTGAACAACTATTATATCTATGACTTTACGTACTATTTGGTTTAAGAATAATTTCATTACGAAAAAAATCAGTTCCAAAATTTATTGTTTCTTGCTCATTCTCCGGTGCATAAGAGAAAGTTGTTAACTCAAACACACAAAATTAAATTCTTTCCAACTTATTCACTATGTGAAAAATATAACTGTCATCAAGCAATAAAGCACCGTATTTATCCCAAAAGCCAACATTTGATTTTACCAAAATTCCCAAAAAGACATTATCAGTTTGTGCACAAATATGACAAGATTAAGTAAGAATCAACACAAGAATAAGAAATCTTCTCATTTACATATTTTTTTTATTATCTTTTCCCCGTTTGCATATGTAGTCATTATGATATAGACTCCTCTTGATAGACAGTTAACATCCTCATAATTTTCTGTTTGAAGGAGAAGCCTTCCTTCTATATCCCTTACTTCAACTTGTGAAATGCTTGATTCTGCTGTAACCTCTATGATCGGATCGGGATTCATCTGACTCGGTATTTCTACCGTATAATGCGCTTTTCCTATTTTATTTTTTAATTCCAGATCAACCCAGGCCTTTCCGTCCTTATGAATATATTCAAAATGCAATTTAATACTATACAACTCGTCGTAGGAGTGAGAATTAACAAGGATACCAAACTCTTCAGATTGTTCAACATACAGATAATCAGCACCCGTGTAAAATGCTACTACATCAAGACTATAAAAGTTTGTCCCGGGATTCGGAGTTATAGCATCTACTTTTACCGATACAAAAGTAGGTTCGGTAGCAAAATACACATAGAATGTTTCAGACTTCTTTTTCCCATCGGCAGTAGTAGCAGTCAAACTGATCTTACCCTTAATATCTGCATTGATATTCTTATTATACTTCGTTACATCATCTATCTCGTCTATACTGAAATCAGAAGAATCTCCTGTTTTGATAGTGACAAAATTCATTTCGTTATCCAGCAGTTCATACTTCCATGAATAATTCGCTATACTGCCTGAAGTGGTTTCGGCATGAAAATTATAGCTTTGAGAAGAAGAAGCAATACCCGTATCATCAATGCCTTCTGCTATTATCCTTAAATTACTTTCAGGTTCCTCCCAGCCAATTGTTCTGAGAACTCCCAATACTATCTCATCTATTTGCTGAATTTTATCTCCTGTCCTGGTATTGTATGACATCAAGTCACCATCAAAATATAGATAATTCAAGTAATTATAACGTTGGAACCTGCGAGAAGTATACAACCTGAAGCTTTCATTAGCAGACGTTTTACAATAAACACGCTCTTCCGACACAAATGAAGAAAGTTCCTGGCTTGCAACTCCATTATTCGGCATTTCATTCAGACGGACATTATTGGAGTCAACAATCAGATTATCAAAAGGAGAGAAACATCCCTCTATAGAAAAGATAATGCCATGTGATACATCATTTACAACCGATGAACCAAAGCCTAACGAAATGGCAATGGCACGTAACATGGCTGTTGTGAAATTCTTCTTATCCACAGCCTTTCCGTTAAAACTATACTCCCAATCCGTGTCTTCATTAATCAGGATAATAGCATCCTCGTCATACACACGTTCATCATCAGTTAAGAAATTCTGATAATAACTATTGGGATATGTTGTTTTCGCATCGGGGAATGAAGTATATCTCACCTGAGCCTGAAAATCGGCAGCTTCTGCTCCCAACTCTTTTTTCTCAAACTTCAAAACTACATTTTCAGGAATATATAACTTTTCTTCCCAGAGTAGTGCGGCGGCCTTTATACAATGCTGCATTTCATCATCTATTCCGGCTCCACATATTACTTTAATCACTCCTCCAAAATCACTACTCAAACGTTCTGTTCGAGGCAAACAAGGTTTCATGATTTGCGATCCCCACGGAGTAGTATTCATATGTCCTTCGAATACTAAAATTGTATCTTGCTGAGCCATAGTTAAACCTATACTCTGTAGTGTCAACAAACCAACCAAAACTAACAAACATTTTTTCATAGTTTTAAATATTAGAAGAAATAAACAATATTCAGTACCAGAACAATAAATGTCCTCATCGACAAATCTTCCTCGTTACTACTTTTCCATCTGAATAGGTAATCGTTACGATATACATTCCTCTCGATAGACGATTAATATTCTCATAATTTTCAGTGTGAAGAACAAGCCTTCCTTGCATATCCCTTACTTCAACCTGTGAAATACTTGATTCCATTGTTACTTCTTCTATGGAATCAGGTTTCATCTGATTGGGAATTTCAACTGTATAAGACGTTGTTCCCACATTGTTCTTTAATTCTAAAACGACCCAGACTCTTCCACCCTTGTAAATATTTTCAAAGTGAAGATGAACGATGTACGGTTCTTGATAAGAACGCGATCTAATTACAATGCTGAACTCTTCATAGAGTTCTGCATAAAGAGATTCAGCACCACGAAATTCGGCTGTTAGGTCAAGATTATAAAAATTTGATCCGGGAATTGGAGTGATGGCATCTACAGTCACGGAGATAAAGACTGGTTTATCTGTCTCTTCCAAAGCAGTTGACCGAAATTCCTCTAATGTATTTAAATCACCTTTCATGTCACGGGACATCACAAAGCTTGTGCCCTGCAGTGTCAACAAACAAACCAAAATCAATAAATATTTTTTCATAGCTTTAAATATTAGTAAATAAGGAAACTCTATCACAATGACAACAGAAGCAGTTTGCTTCACTCCCAGACATCAATCATAAGTATATCCTCCTAATATTCCTATGATACAGAATAGCATAACATGAAAGTTACAACATAAGGCAATCCTATCATTATGCCTCACTTGTAACTAAGTAAGATATCAAACTTTACAAAAGTAATAAAAATTAAAGGGAACGAGTCTTTTATCTTTGAATAATATGTAACTTTTTAAGTTAGAACAAACAGAATAGTATAAGTTTCAAAGAGTTTCAATACGTTGAGAAAAGATTCTCAATATATAGAGAAGAAATTCTCAACGTATTGAGAAAAGATTCTCAATGCATTGAAACTATTTTCTCAATGCATTGAAATAAGTTGTATCACGCTTTCAACCGAATAACAAACCGGCTACCTTTGCCCAGTCTGCATGCCGCCATGTGCTTCTACAAAAACTTTAGAGATACAAAAAATCGACATATATCTAAATTTAATGATAGATATATGCCGATCTTATTAGCGATGATTCAAGAAAAATTTCTCAGTGCCCTCAAAAGAACACCTCTCCCGTCATTATATTAGGGATAGCTTTAACTCATTGATTTTTTTTATTATTAAAAAGTAAAAAGAGAGGAGCAACCATACATGATTTTTCCAAATCATATATCAGCAACACTCCTCTCCTATTAAATACAGACCCATACAAGGTCAGGTCCTTATATTATTTTTTAATCACTTTCAGTGCTTTCAAGATTTTAGCATCCTGTTTGATATTAATGAAATAGATACCAGCAGCACCATTTACTGTCAAATGAATATCTCCACCATTGGCAACTGTAGTTTCTTTGGCTTCAATCATCTTTCCGGTAGCATCGAATACTTCTATAGAATACGTACCTTCATTAGCAAAGCGAACATTCAACTCATTTACAAATGGGTTCGGATAAGCATTGTAGGCTATACCTAATTCACTGTCTGAAATACCAACACCTTTCGTAACTGTTACCGAACGATAAGTTTTGGATACTGATCCCCAACCATTTTCTAACGTCAATGTAGCATTAAACTCTCCCTCTGACGGATAAGCAGCAACAACATTACCAGATTCACCGGTTCCGGTTACTGCACCTTTTATCTGAGCTTCTTCCAACTTCCAAACAGGTTTAGTCTCTACTTTAAAGATACTACCAGAAATGAACGGAGCTCCGGTTCCATAAGTAATGTCTACCGGAACATATTCATTAACACCTTGAGAAACTGTTTTGATTTCAGTCATATAGCCTTTTAGGCTCTTGTTGCTTCCCGTACTGAAAATTTCATTCTTTTCATTTGGTTCTGTTTCAAAGTCCCAATAACCAATCAACGATTCAGGAATCGTAGTCAGATGTTCCATTGATTTTTTCACTTCATCTGCAGTCAAACCTTTGTTGTATAATTGGAATTCGTCCAAATAGCCGTCAAATCCTGCTCTGTTGGCAGCAATACCTCCAACCATAATTGTATAAGCATTCTTCCAGTCCTTAACATTCGTTATACCACCACCTGAATTAATCAATTTTCCATTAACGTATAAAGATACATCACGACCGTTTTTATAATCTACTACAAGAGCCAAATGATACCACTGATTGGGGACAAAAGAAAAGTCCTCTGTAATAATTTTAGTCTCTGTACCAGCACCAGATTCCCTTTTCTTCAAGCTAAAGTCTAACTTATTATCTTCTGCTCGTATATGAGTCCAAAGCCATCCCCAGTCACTATCAGGCCAACGATCTTCGGCAGCACGTATATTCAAAAGATGTGTGCCGTTACTAACATGGTTGAATACAGCCGGTTTGAACCAGAAAGCAATTGTAAACGGTGATTGGCTGGTAAAATTCAACTGATCGGCAGGAACTCCAAAAGCAATCTCATTTAATCTCAAACCACGTGAAACATATCCGTCTGCATTACGTCCGGTATATTTGTATGTTACCTCTTCACCTGTTGATATTGAGATAGCATCTTCACTATTATTAGCTGTCAATGTTTTAATTTCAGGCATAGCACCTACTTCTTCAGAAGAAATCTGAATCAAAGCCTGATGTAACTCCACATTTTCTCCAGAGGTAACACGAAGATCATAAATGCCGATTTCAGGAAGAGAAGTCTCAAGAGATATAGAGTTCGGAAAGTCTTTCACAACATCACCTGTCTGAGCATTCAGTATTTCCCATTTATCAGCCGGAGCATGAGTCGGGTCAATATACTTAACTATAAACTGCTCATTGGCTTTAATAACCGGCTTGTCTATTTCGAGCCCTTCTACTGTTTCATTTTCGGGAGTATTCAACCATTCGGTCCATGCTATTCCTGATTCGCTCTTACCATCTAAAGCAACTGCTGAAACTCCAATTTTTACTTTCTTAGCACCAGCTACATCAAACGGAGCACTCACTACATAAGCAGCCCATGAAGTAGTAGCCGTACACATTACAGGCTCTCCACCCTCCTGCTGCATATAAATCTTATAGAACCAAGTATTCACATCGTCGTTATAAACAGGTGCTTCAGGATGAGCAGCATCACGGTCTTTCATTTTGAAGAATACCTTGAAATCTAATCCTTTATAATTGGTAGTCAACAGTTTTTCACCAGTAATAGTCGGTTGATTCGGAGTTACAGCCGCAGAACGGGTCAATGAGATCTCTCCAATCAATACCTTAAAATCGGCTGATGTATCCGTAAATCTCAAAGCAAGCATAGCAAGTGTTTTATCATTCAATCTCAAATTAGTAGGCAGTGTACCTACTTTAATTGTTTTCTCAATCCATTCCTTGCTCGAAGAAATATTATTGGCAACAGCAGCAGAAACTTCTGTTTGTTCAGCTCCTTCTGCCGAACAAGCTACAGCCATTGAACCTGTACCGCTTAGCACTTTATAACGCACAGTCAATACATCACCGCTTTTCAACGAATATTTTGTTTTAAACAGATGCAGATATTCAGTATCTGTCTCTCCTGAAACAGAAAGACATGAACCACCAAACCAGGCATCATCCCAAGTAAACTCAGCTTTCAACCCTTTAGTCGGTACATCTTTTTCAGGATCTCTCCCCATAAAGCTGGAAGTAAACCACCATCTCCAAGTAGGCAAATAGTCTTGAATACCGATGTTGTACCATTCATTATTGAATGTAGTCTCACCATTTACTTTAAAGAAAGTTCCATTTCCCAAATTAAAATAGGTAACAAAAGGTTCTGCAGCTAAATTATCAGAGCCTAATACACTACGAGCTGTAATGAATTTAGAGAATCCATGGAAATCTGTTGCAGTGGTAGAGTGTCTAAGAATATTTTTAATAGCTAAATTATTTACCGGATTATAAGTAGAGCCTGTAAACACATTCTCACTTATCTGCTGATATGTTCTTTGTTTGGTCAACGGACTGGAACCCAATTCGCCTCTACCTTCAAAAATCATATTCATATTGTGAGCTCCCCAAATACCAACAGAAATTTCGGCGTCTTTTAAAGCATTCCAGTCGGCTACAGATCTACCTTGGAAATCCATACCTCCATATACATCGTAAGAAGAACGTCCTTCAAAACTTTTAGCTGTAGACTGAGAAGTAGACAAACCTGCTGCACCCCAATTATAATTCATAAAATACGCATCAGATGTAGGATTGCCGTTCCAGTGAAACCAATCTTTATTTGATGAACTAAGGGCGTCTGTACCACCTAAAGAACCTCCACTGGCCATCAAAGAATACCAAGCATTGGTAAAAGAAGGCCAGTTAGCTTCTTCACGTTTTGCAAAACTTTGAGACAATAATGTTTTTAATCCATCAGCAGTCAGACCACTACCCATACTAAATTCCGAATTATAGCCAATACCATCAATACCATAATAGCGCAAAAATTTCAACAGTTTATCTGCGCCACCATCAATCATGGCTTTCATGGTCTGTCCGTGTCCTTTATCGGTAGCAGTAATCGTTGAAGCCCAAGGCACAGAAGCCAATGTAGATGTCCTCACACCATTCTTGTGACAAACATCGGTAAAAGCACCAGCCATACGAATCATAGGAGCAGTCCAGTTACCATAGATATCCACATAACTCCACATACTGAACACTTCCGAATCAAAGAAATAAGAAGGAAGTGATTTCCATCCGCCACCATCAGCTGTACCGATTGGACACCACCACAACAATTTTCTATCCGGAGTCATATTCGGATCAACCTGTGTAGCAGAGTTTTCGAAACGTTCTTTCGGTTTCACGCGAGAAATAAAGAATTCTTCATCTTCAGCAGCATCCGAAAATAAAGGACTCCCCGGTTGCCAATTGGAATAGGCTTCATAAAAAGGAACACTCTTGCTCTCATTCACATACATCGGATGTGATGGAACTTGGGCGAACGCTGCACCACTCATCAATAGGCAGGCCCCCACACAATAATGTCTGATTTTTTCCATAAATATAAAATAATTAGATTACGTTCCGGAGCAAAAGTACCCCGGAACAAAAAAGATATTAAAAATAAATTATATGTTAACAATGCCGCTAATAGTAGCCTGTTTACTTGGAATTCCAACTTTAAGGTTAAATATCAACTTACCTCCTTCGATTTTTAATGTACCGCTTAATAAATTGACAGTTGCCCCAGTTGCATTATAAAGTACTTGTCCAGACAGGTCTTTTCCGATCGTATAGGTATGATCCTGTGATAGATTTATAGCCCGGTCAAAAGTGAAACTCAAATAATTTGTATAGTTTTCAACAGCCAGCTCTTCATCAATATAAACATCAAGTTTGCTTTTCGTTTCCTGATAATATACAAATTTATTGCCAAGAGATACATTATAAATTTCAATGTCGGCAGCATCTATCACCTCAATTGTTTTCTTAGCTTTCACTGTATTGCCCTTATCATCAGTTATTGTAGCCGTAATAGTAGCATTTCCAGCGCCAACCGTACTTACCACTCCCTTATCATCAACAGTGGCAACCTGCACATTAGAAGAAGCCCAAACAATCTTATTATCCGGAACAGAACTTACATTTGCCTTAATTGTAGTTGTAAATTTAGCAGATTCACCCACGTAGTAAGAACTGGCAACACTATTACTAAATTCAATAGAAGAAACCTTTAACAAAACTGTAAAACGGCATTTAGCACTCTTATCTCTTGCCGTAGCAATAATATCCACTGCACCCGGCGACTTGAACACAACATGACCATCACTTCCTACTGTTGCAATACTCTCATCAGATGATCTCCACTCAATAGGCCAGTAGTCTGTAATACCGAAAGGTGCCACCTCAACTTCGGAAAGCAAATCATAAAAAAGCACATCTTCAATTGTATATTGCTCAGTAAGCATCGCCACAGACTCTACGTAATAGTCATTTTTATCATATACTTCGCAATTTGCCGTCACTTTCCGTCCTTCTGCTTCCACAGTTACCACAGCATTTCCCGGCACTCCTCCGGAAGTAACTACAACGAGAAATTCATTCTTTTTTTCCGGATTCATTTCGTACTTATTCACAACCAGACCTTCACCTGAGGTGGTTACTTTAAAATCTAAATCCGCAATAGTCTTATCATCATCCGGATATGCCCGATAATATACAACAATCGTATCTTTTCCTTTCTTATCATTATTAATAGTAAACTTAAAGCTGCTTTGATCTATTTCCGTAATATCCGCACCTGTGAAATCTGCCAACGACAAATACAACTTCACTTTTACATACACCTTACATTCTATAGTGGCATTTCCCAGCTTGGCAGTTACGACCACAGGCTCATCTTGTTGAATATTTTGCGGATGAATACCTAATTTATAAGTACCTTCCTGAGTTGTTTCTTGTAACTTACTTGCATTATCTACCAACAAAACAGATTCATCTGAAGAAATAAATTCCAATGGATAAAGTTTCATTAAGTCGGGATCGATATTCAGCACCAACGAATCAGAAATAGTACTTGGATTGATATAATACGCTTCCTGTTCAAAAGAGAATTCCGGATTGTTCGGTCCATTACGATCTGTCACCGACACAACAGCCAATAAATAACGTCCGTCTTGAAGAGTTGCTTTAATCTTTGCCTCTCCTTTTTGGTGTCCTGTAACTACACCTTCTTCATCCATCGTAATCACATTTCCCTCAACGCCTTCTTCCGGTGTCTCTTCTACTATAGTCCAAACTACTGATCCGGAGAAAGTCTCTCCACCATCAGCAAGTACCTGGAACTGATAAGAGTCATTCGGATGCAATGTTACCGTAGTCTTTGACATCCTGACATATGCCACATCGTCGTCTTTACAGCCTATCAAACTTAAGCAGGCAACGAACAATGTCAATATATTATAAAACACAAATTTCTTAGTCATCATAAAATCTTTTAATTAACAGTTAGCAATTAGAAATTTTTCGGGATGATACGATTATTCTTATCCCGTCCTTCTGTTTGTATATCCCACCACACACGTGTTCCAGCAGTATTAGCTCCTCCAAGTGCAGCTTCAATGTACGGAATATTCACTTGTTCATTTGAAGTACTTTCTCCAAACGGGATACGACGTATCTGCAATTCATTATCAAATGACTGATCCGGCCAATTCCTCGGGACTCCGTTTACTTCTGCTACAACCGGAAATAATCGGGGATATCCTGTACGGCGGAATGTTGTCCATGCTTCAGCGGATTGAGGGAAGTTAGCAATGTATTTCTGAGTAACGATTTTCTCCAACTTCACTTCATCAGAATCACTCTCATCCCATTTTACTCCAACCTGAACGCCACGGGTCTGATCGGTTTCACTAAATTCAGGCTGATAATAATCCTTATAAATAATTTTTGTGTTAGCAGACGTCTGTTTAAGATAAGCATCAGCCTCACCTGCCAATCCGTTCTCTGTAAAGACTTGCCTAATACCTTTCTCATAAAAATCCTTAGCACTGGTAGCTCCTACGTTCCAATTTCTCAACTTAGCTTCAGCGAGTAAAAAATAAACTTCAGTCACTTTGAAAAAATTACGCGGCATATATTTAACCTGGAATTTTGAATATGCTTTATATCCATTTTCTGCCGGAGCAGGATCAACAGAACATCCTTGTCGCATACCTACACACTCTTTTGCAACATCCAAAACTTTCTTTCCTGTTGTTTTAGAGTTAATAACTGCTCCGTTTTTAGAAAACCATACTTCCAATAACGGATTATTGTAACGCTTCATAATGTTCTCTAAAGAAGCTCCCAAGCGCGAATCTTCCCACTCCGAACTAATTTTATGTAACGGATGCTGATAAGTATTGCCATCATCTACAGGTAATCCAAAATCTTCAGTAATCAAACCCAGTTCGTCAGTAACAGCACTTTCTGCAATAGTCTGTGCTTCTCCAGGATTGACCTTAACCATGTTCAATGCCATCCTGAACCGTATTGAATTGGCCAATCTTACCCAATTCTTCCAATCTCCTTTAGAATAACCATTTTTTTCCCCTTCCACACGTTTCAACATCTCAGCAGAAGGTTTACTTTCTTTCAATATCGTAATCGCTTCATTCAAATCACTAAAAATGGCCTTATACGTCTCTTCACATGATATATATTCAAGCGGATTAGTCTCTTTCAAATTACGGTAATCATTATATGGAATCGCACCAAAGAAATCAACCAGTTCGTGCATACTGTATGCATATAAAATTTGAGCTATCGCTTTCCATTCTGGTTTCCCATGACTTTCACCAAAGAAATAAGCATGGTATAACTGAGGAAATAATTTCTGACTCTCACCAAGAGGACCACCATAATAGCCATTCGGATAATCATATGTATGATATAAAGGCTGTCCAAAGTCGAATTTACTTTTTGACACCGTACAATAGCCTGCAAATACATCTATATTGGTGTTACGTTGATATTGATATTTATGTTCTCTAAAATCAATAACATATTCCATAGCCTGACGTAACTCACCTTCCAATATTTCATCGGAAACATCTCCTTTATCAATCCCATCATCTCCTGAAGTTCCATTCTGCTTTTCGTCAATAACTTGCCAATCAGGATAATCAAAAGCGTCTCCGCAGCTTCCAATAGATAAAGAAGTGACTCCCAATAAACCGCCAAGGAAAATTGATTTATATATTTTTTTCATAATCAAATTATCAATTAATAGGTTAATTTTATATTTAATCCAAAACTACGAGTTGTTGGTAGTGTAAAGGAATCCACTCCACCAAAAGCATTAGCAGCCGTAGCGGAGATATCCGGGTCGACCGGAGAATCTTTATACAAAAATCCAACATTACGTGCTATCAAAGACAGGGTTAAATGCTTCGAAGGGCCTAACAAATCATAGAATGTATATCCTAAAGATATTTCACGAAGTCTCACATTCGTTCCATTATAGATACAATCTAAATGCGCTCCTCCAACTGTTTCGTAATAGTTACGAGCTGTAATTTGCTGACCATCAAGCAAAGTTACCATACCATTGTTTGCTAAACGTGCCTCCGCACTTCTTTCAGACAAACCGGCAAAATCCATCTCTGCCTGAGTTAGTGAAATCACTTTTCCACCAACCTTTCCATCAAGTAAAAAATAAAAAGAGAAGTCTTTATAACTAAAAGTATTATTCCATCCGAAATTAAACTTTGCATTAGAATTACCAAGATAACGATTGTATTCACTTGTTAATACGGGTTTACCATCCTGGATTTTAATTTTGCCATTATTATCATATACAAAGCCTTTTCCATATAAATCTCCATAAGAACCACCTTTCACAAATTTAGTCTGAATTTCAACTCCACTCGCACTCATAATACAGTCGTCAGTTGTACCATCCAAAGCTGTATATGTTTCCAATATTTTATTATCATTATACGATAAATTCACACCGGTAGTCCATCTAAAATCCTTAGTAGAAATAGCATTGTAACTGGCAGTAAACTCTATACCACGATTTCTTGTTTTACCTGAATTTATCGGTTTTATCTGTCCCGAAGCCGTAGTAATTCTCATAAATTGATTTTCCATGGTACTTTGATATACAGTTACATCAAAATTCAATTTATTACTAAATAAAGTAGCGTCCAAACCTACCTCAAAAGCACGTGTTGTTTCCGGTTTCGGATTATCAAAAGTCGGATTTCTTGCCCCTATATTACCTGTCAAAGGATTAACAAATTGTGCTGCATAAAATTCTGCCGGAATGGAGTTACCTACTACACTATAAGATGCTCTCAATTTCATTGCATCCACCTTAGGCATTTCAAAAGGTAACAACTCTTTCAACAAAAGATTACCACCGACTGAATAGTAGGGAAAACTTTTATATTTGCCGGCATCCGCAAATTGTTGAAACGCTTTTGCCCAATCATTACGGAAACTGACATCAATATATCCCTTATCCCAAAATCCGACCTGAGCTGTTGCAAAAATTGCAGTTTCCCAATTAGTAGTAGGAGTTAAGTCTTGACCACTCAACAATGAGCCTTTATATCCCTCTTTATTAGAGCCTAAAGCTCCGGGTATAGGATAAGGTATATTAGGAGAAACGTATGTATTATCATTTGTTTTAGTCATATAAATAGAATGATCCTTAATACGTTTGAAGCTGGTACCAGCTGTTGCATTAAATGTGATTTTGTCTTTAAACTTATCTGCATAAGTCAATAAATAATCGGAATAAATTTCACGATGAGAGCTTCTGGCCCCCCAATAAGTAGCACCCAATGTTTGATTCTTAGCTACACGAATAGTAGCTAATTCAAGTACTGTATTTTCATCATGAGTTTTATCCAAACTTACACGTCCCTGAGCCGACAAGGTTTCCAAAATCTGATATTTAGCAGTAAAAGAAGCCATAATACGATCACGGAAAGCTTCATCGGAAATCGCATCTAACATAAAATAAGGATTATTTATATAAGCATTATTTACCCATGGGAAATTTTGCACAGCAGTTCCCGCTAAATTAGGATTCACTACATCATTTTCTTCATTTGGATTAAGAGCCTCATTATACACCAACGGATCATCTTTACCCGCAATATACGTTCTATTCTTATCAAAATATCGTAAATCGATAGCATTAGGAGTAAGATACAATCCTGGTAACGCACCTTTAGCTTTACCTATAACGGGACGATTTATCGTTTTCTGAGTGATGTAGTTCAAAGATAAATCCAATTTCAATTTATCATTCAGCAAGTTATAACTTTGTTTAAAGAGAAGATTATGTCTCACAAATTTATTCTTATCCATCAGACCTTTCTGTACGGTATTTCCATAAGAAAAATAAGTGCTGGAATGTTCTGTTCCTCCATTCAATGAAATCGAGTTATTATAAGTCTGCCCTGTATTAAAAAAATCAGTTACATTATTTCTTGGATTCTTTGTCAAATAAGGAAACATAGCCAACTGATCATCTGTTATATCCGATAGTTTATTGCCCCAAGCATTATAACGTACTTCACTACCAACAATTTCCGGAGCAAATGTATCTTGTTGCTTCGGATACACCAATGGTGTCTCCAAAGTTATATTACTGGAAAAATCAACTTTAACCTTGCCTTCACGTCCGCTCTTAGTAGTGATAATAATAACACCGTTGTTAGCTGCACTACCATATAACGCAGCAGCATTAGGCCCTTTCAAAATAGATATATTCGCAATATCATCCGGATTGATAGTAGAAAGCAAGTCACCATCATCGCGAGAAGCAGCCATAAGAATTTCTTGAGACTGACTGGACATTCCATTTGACATCGGAATACCATCTAATACGATTAGCGGTTGGTTATTGCCCAAAATTGAACTTTGCCCACGGAGTGTTATCTTGGAAGCACCGCCACCAGCTCCTGATGAATTAGGCGTAATTGTTAAACCAGCGCTCTTCCCTTGTAACGAATTTACAAAATTCACATCCTTAGCACGCGTAAGCTCTTTACCTCCAATTTGCTGAGTTGCATAAGTCAGAGACTCGGATTTACGTTCGATACCCATTGCAGTAATAACAACTTCTCCTAATTGCTGCGAATCTTCTTTCATTACTATATTGAAAGATTTAGCCCCTACTACAGATAATGTAATTGTCTTGTAACCTATATAACTAAATTCCAAGATAGGTTTATCGCCTGTTACTTCAAGCGTATAATTACCGTTCAAATCTGTAATAGTACCAATCGTAGTACCTTGTATTTTAACACTCACACCAATAAGAGGTTCGCCTGTCTCATCAGATATTGCACCTTTTATAGAACGTTTATCTTGCTGTAGAGCAATTTGTGGAGTACTTTTATCCTTGGAAGAATACAAAACAAGATAGTCATCTTTTACTGTATAAACCGTATTTGTGTTTTTCAGCAAACTAACCATAACAGAAGCTAATCTCTCTTTGTTAACTTTTACCGAAATAATTTTGTCAGGGTTAATATCTTTCGTATTATACACAATACGGAGTGAGGTCTGCCTACCAATTTCATTCAAAACCTGACTTAGAGGAGCATTCGAAAAGTCTAAACTGACTCTCATCTCTTTTTGCTCAGTTGCACTCAAAAAAAATGGGATAATTAGAAATAAGAGTAATAGCAAGAATTTAATCTCGCCCTTTGATTTTTTTTTCATTTATCATTCTTTTAAAATTAACAAAATAATAGTTATCTTCATTTGTATATACAGATCTTGCAATAATACCCTCTCAGCTGTATTAAATACATTTATTTATGTTTTTCAACTGTTATAATATACATAAGTCCATTATTCATTATATAATACAATTTAGTACTAAAAGCTACTAAATAGTAATTGAAAAAAAATATGGATTCTTTTATTAAATTAAGCCACCAAGAAATCTTCAAAAGCAGAAAATAGATCTATTACTCCTAAATAGAATTAAAGATGTGTTATATTAAGCTGAGTTACCTTAAGGAACGAGTCTTTTATCTTTGAATAGTATGTAACCTTTTAAGTTAGAACAAATAGAATAGTATAAATTTCAAAGAGTTTCAATGCATTGAAACTATTTTCTCAATACATTGAAACAAACTGTATCACGCTTTCAACCGAATAACAAACCGGCTACCTTTGCCCAACTCGCTCTCTACAGTCAACGTGCCGCCATGTGCTTCTACGAAATCTTTAGAGATGGAGAGTCCCAGGCCACTGCCTTGCACTTTAGTGCCGGGTACACGAAAATAGCGGTCAAAAATGCTCTGATGATAACGAGGATCGATACCTTTACCAAAATCCTGTACATAAAGCTCTATCTGGTCACCTTCTTGCTGAGCACCAATAACCACACGTCCGTTCTCTCTTGAATAACGGATGGCATTACTTAGCAGATTGGTAAGTACCCAGGCTATTTTTTCACTATCTACAAACAATTTGCCGATCTTCTCTTCCGGATATTCCACTTCAATCTGTATATTGAACTTATCGGCCTGAACCTGATTGGCCTTGATAGCATATTCAATCAACTCAATGGGCTTCGTGATCTTAGGCATCATCTGGAGTTTTCCGGCTTCTACCTGAGTCATATTCAGCAGTTCGCCGGTAATCTCCAACAGGCGCTGGCTACTGTCTTTAATGCTCTTAGACAGCTGTTCCTGCTCTTCATTCAACGTACCCACACGTTTATCTTCCAGTAGTTGAAGGCTCATCATGATAGCAGAAATAGGAGTCTTCAACTCATGGGAAATGGTAGAGATAAATGTGGTTTTAGCTGAATCCAGCTCTTTAAATTCGGTGATATTCTTCAGAAGGATAACATCGCCCAACTTATGAGGTTCGTCTTTATCGGCATTGGTATTGTTGATAGGGATATAGGCAGCCTTGAAATAGCTCTCTTTATTATCTGCATAAATTTTCAATGGTTCTTTCTTATCACCGGGGCTAACGAGTTCGCGAATCAAGCGACGGAGAAGATCATTCTTCAAAGAGAGCTCTTCGGCAGATTGGCGGATCACGTTTTCTCTTTTCAAATTGAGCACATTCAGTGCCTCGTTGTTGATGAAAAGAATTTCACGCTCGGTATTCAATCCGATAATAGGCTCATTGATACTATTGACAATGGCTTCCAGAAACTTTTTGGCTGAAAGGATATCGGCAAGCGTACTGGCCCGATACTCGGTGAGGCGTTCTGCCATACGATTAAAACTGTCAGCAACTTCCCTGAATTCTTCACTGCTTTTCATATCAAGGCGCTTTTCGTAGTTATGATTGGCAATTTCAAGAATACCTTGTTTAAGCTCAAGAATAGGTCTACTAATGGAACGCGGTAACCAAAAAAGCAGAACCAGACCTGTGAGTACACAAATACCTCCTGTAACAGAGATCCATAATAAAGCCCGTTCGAGGGCAGGCAGTGCAGCAGGACTGTCGGGGTCCGTAGCAGTCAGTAGCTGTAGGTTGACAACAGATAGAGTTACCAATAAAATAATCATTCCGGCCAGTATCCCGATTCCGAAAAGCAATTTCGTTTTTATATTCATGATTTAAAGAAGTTTTTTAGTTTGTGAGTTCGTGAGTTCTTTAGTTTACTTACAAACTCATTCCACTGCAAGTATAATCAAATCTACGTTTGCTTGTGCCAGATTTGCCAAAAACTTTTTATAGGCGAACACTGCACAAAGGGCATTCGAGACACGTAAGCGGGGGCTTCCCATACAGATAGTTGTTATCTGCCTCTCACGACACGTCCGGACAATGCTTCCAAGTACATCCTTCGACTGTACCTGAACAACTTCTCCCCCCAACTCAGCTACCAATTTAAAATGATTTAATAAATGACGTTGGCTGGCAAGATCTATCCGGTCCATACTCTCACGGGGCGTCTGCACATAAAGGGCAACAAAGGTGGTATTGTAACGGGTGGCCAGACGGGCCGCTTTACGGATAATACGCCGGGGCGTCTTTTCATGGCTGCTAATACAAGCCATAAACTTTTCATGCCGGACACCCATACTCATTACAACTTCGTTCTCTACTTTTTTTTCTACACGCAACGCTACCTCTTTCAGAGCGAGTTCGCGTAACTGAAGGATATTCTCCGTTTTAAAGAAGTTATTCAAAGCTACCTGAATTTTATCCGGACGATATATCTTTCCGGCTTTCAAACGGGTTATCAGTTCCTCGGCGGTAAGGTCGATATTCACCACTTCATCTGCCTCTTGTAACACACTATCGGGAACACGCTCTTTTATTTCGATGCCGCAAATGTCCTGCACTTCTTCGTTTACACTCTCGATATGCTGAATGTTGATGGCAGAGATTACATTAATGCCCTCATCAAGCAGTGTCAGTACATCCTGCCAACGTTTCTCGTTCAAACTACCTTCAACATTGGTATGTGCCAACTCATCTACAATCACGATTTCCGGGTGGATACGGATGATGGTTTCAAGGTCCATCTCTTCCAGTTCTTTCCCTTTATAAAAAATCTTCCGCCGCGGAATCAGCGGCAAGCCCTCTATGAGTGCCTCTGTCCCGGCACGCCCATGTGTTTCGATGTATCCTATCTGCACATCTACCCCGTTATCGAGTAAATCATGTGCTTCCTGAAGCATACGATAGCTCTTACCTACACCGGCAATCATCCCGATATAGACTTTAAATTTTCCCCGGCGTGACTTCTTTATCAGATCCAGGAAATGCTGTACACTCTCTTCTCTATCCATACTTCTATATATCTATTTTTCAACCCCATAAAGCTGTGTCAAAAGTCTAAAAAAGCTATCAACCTGCAATTCAACAACGCAGATTAACGCAAATTATCGCAGATTCAATTTAATCTTTGCGTTAATCAGCGTTAATTTGCGTTTTAATAATAACGAGTTTTACTTTTTACACATCCTCAAAATACTAATTAGTTATGCCAGAGTTTAGTTAGGGTTTTAAAGTAATGCCGAAAACCAAATGGGCATCTTCCATACGTGGATTCCAGATGGCTTGTGCAAAAACCGGCAGGGAAAACCGATCACTAAACCGGATGGCAGTTGTTCCTTTCAAAGCAATATTGGTCACTGCAAAACCATTGCAATTATACTGAGGAGCAGTGTAGGGAACAATGCCACACGTTACATTCAGATCTACTGTCTTCACACTGAACGGACAGTTGAGTTCCATATAAGAGGAATAATTCTGTTTCATTTCTCCCCGGTCATTCTCCTTTTTATCCTGTCCGGCAAACATCGTGTACCAGGCAATTGAAAGCGGAAACTTTTCAACCGGCAGCGTATAAGCCAATCCTGCTTCAAAGTGATGTGCTGTTTCATGGCTTTTGAATTTAAAATAATTACCCGTCCCTTGCCCGGGCCACCAAAGGTCTGCCACTGAAAGGGTCAGTCCTGTACTTCCAAAAGCATAAGCAGCGGTCAGGTCTATTTCTTTATTCGCTTTTCCTTCTGAGGCCTGACAACCATCGAAATCGGTTGATCCCCAGGCCGTCAATGAAAAGCCACCGATAGTAAAGCCTAAGGTTGGCTGGATACTGGCTCCGGTCTGATACATTCCACGCCATACATATGAACTGACTAAGTCGCCCTGTACGGTAAATTCCTGTGCTTGTGTGTTGGTGGTTGCCATTAAGCAACCAACTACAGCTACCAATGAACCTAAAAATACTTTCTTACTAAAAACCTTCATATACTACAATGTTTATTTTGCTTTTTCCAAAGCAATGTTCAGTTTCAATACATTCACTTTCTCTGTTCCAAAAAGTCCTAATAAGGGCTTTTCTATCGTTTTGTCGACAATCTCTTTTACCTGTTCCTCATGCATCCCACGTGCCTGTGCCACTCTTTTCACCTGTACATAAGCACAAGTAGGGGTGATATCCGGATCGAGTCCCGATCCACTGGCAGTTACCATCTCGGCAGGAACCTCACTACGGTTCAGGTAGGGATGATGAACGAGGAAGGTGTCAATGCGGGCTTCCAGTTCAGCCAGATATTCGGGATTCGTAGGCCCTTTGTTACTACCGGAAGAACTCGTAGCGTCATAACCATCTCCGGCACAGGAAGGACGACCCCAGAAATAAATATCTTTTGTGAAATTCTGCCCCACATTGGCAGCACCGACCACCTTACCATCCAATGTTGCCACTTCGGCATTTCCTTTATTCGGTCCTGCCACCTGTGCAAAAAGCCAAAGAATAAGGACATAAAACACTGCAAAGAATACGCAGAACGCAAGCGTTATTTTAAATGATTTCAATAAAGTTTTCATCGTCATATTATTTAAAAGAATAAACTTACTACCAAATCGATCAACTTAATCCCGATGAAAGGTACAATTACCCCTCCCAATCCGTATATCAGCAGATTACGGCGAAGCAGTGCACTGGCACCTATCGGTTTGTACTGTACTCCCTTCAAAGCAAGTGGAATCAGGACCGGAATAATGATAGCATTGAAAATTACAGCCGACAGAATAGCACTCTCCGGACTATGCAAGCCCATGATATTGAGCGCTGCCAACTCGGGGATAGCCACCATAAACAAAGCAGGTACAATTGCAAAGTATTTGGCTACGTCGTTGGCTATCGAGAATGTGGTCAGTGTACCGCGTGTCATCAGTAGCTGTTTACCGATCTCCACAATCTCAATCAGCTTGGTAGGATCATTGTCAAGGTCTACCATATTACCGGCTTCTTTGGCTGCCTGTGTGCCACTATTCATTGCTACGCCCACATTGGCTTGTGCCAGTGCAGGAGCATCATTCGTTCCGTCGCCCATCATCGCCACCAGTTTGCCGGCTTCCTGTTCTCTCCGGATGTATTCCATTTTATCCTCCGGTTTGGCTTCGGCTATGAAATCGTCTACTCCCGCCTTTTCTGCAATATATTTGGCAGTCAGCGGATTATCTCCGGTCACCATAACGGTTTTCACTCCCATCTTACGCAGGCGTTCAAAACGCTCCTGAATGCCCGGTTTGATGATGTCCTGCAACTCTATCACCCCGGTAACCTGCTGATTGACGCATACCACCAGCGGTGTACCCCCATTGCCGGAAATAGCTGCAATAGTCTCTTCCACTTCCTTCGGAAAGGTGTTCCCGGCCTTTTCTGCAATCCGGCGGATAGCGTCAAATGCCCCTTTGCGAATCTGGGTACCATCGGACAGATCAACGCCCGAACATTTCGTTTCGGCAGTAAACTTAATCATGCGCGCGCCGGTTGTGTTCAGGTTCCGCATTCGCATCCCCGACTCACGTCCCAATTCTACAATCGATTTACCTTCGGGAGTTTCATCGGACAGAGAGGCCAGCAGGCAGGCTTCTACAAAACTACGTTCGTCTACTCCCGGTGCCGTATGGAATTTGGTCGCTTTACGGTTACCAATGGTTATCGTACCTGTTTTATCCAATAGCAGCGTATCAATGTCTCCGGCTGTCTCAACGGCTTTACCGGATTTAGTAATTACGTTGGCACGCAACGCACGGTCCATACCGGCAATGCCAATGGCAGAAAGTAATCCTCCGATAGTGGTCGGAATGAGGCAGACAAACAGTGAAAGAATGGCAGCAATAGAAATGGTTGTACCCGGATGATCAATGTTAGTATAATCGGCAAAAGGAATCAGCGTGATACAAACAATCACGAATACCAGCGTAAAACCTGCCAGCAAGATAGTCAGGGCAATTTCATTCGGCGTTTTCTTTCGGCTGGCACCTTCTACGAGGGCAATCATCTTATCAAGAAAACTCTCACCCGGTTGCTGAGTCACCAATACTTTAATGTTATCCGAGAGTACCTTCGTTCCGCCCGTCACCGAGCTTTTGTCTCCTCCGGCTTCTCTGATAACGGGTGCTGACTCTCCCGTTATAGCGCTCTCGTCGATGGAAGCTAATCCTTCAATTATCTCACCGTCGGCAGGAATCGTATCTCCGGCTTCACAAACAAAGATATCTCCTTTCTTTAGCTTTGAACTGCTCACGGTCTGAAGTTTATCACCTGTCATCAATTTTGCAGGAGTCTCTTCGCGCGTCTTACGCAAACTATCTGCCTGTGCTTTGCCCCGTGCTTCGGCAATGGCCTCGGCAAAATTGGCAAACAGCAAAGTGGCAAACAGAATAACGAATACCAGCAGATTGTATCCGAATGAACCGTAATGATCTCTGTTTAGGGAGAGGATGGTAACCACCAGCATAATAACCGTTACTATCTCCACTGTAAACATAATCGGATTCATCATCATCGTTCGTGGATTCAACTTCACGAATGATTGCTTTAAACTCTCTATGACTTGCTCCTTTTGAAATAAAGAAGCCGATTTATTCTTTTTCATACTCTTTACTTATAGACTAAAATGTTCAGCAATCGTACTCAAGGCGTGTACCGGGAAGAATGACAAAGCAGCGACGATAAAAATAACTGCAAACGTCATGACGCCGAAAGTTGCTGTATCTGTTTTCAATGTGCCGGCGCTCTCGGGGATAAACTTCTTCTGAGCCAGCAAACCTGCAATAGCTACTTGCCCGATGATAGGGATGAAGCGACTGAGAATAAGTACAATACCGCAGGAATAGTTCCAGAAATAAGTATTATCACCCAAGCCTTCAAAACCGGAACCGTTGTTGGCAGCCGAAGAGGTAAACTCATAAAGCTGTTCGCTCAGCCCATGGAAACTGGGGTTATTGAGCCAGCCTCCTTCACTCGCCACAAAATCCGGATGATGTGCATATAGATAGCTGGACAGAGCTGTACCAACAAGAATCACAAACGGATGGAGTAGTGCCACAATGGTAGCTATTTTCATTTCACGGGCCTCTACCTTCTTTCCCAGAAATTCCGGTGTACGTCCCACCATTAATCCGCTGATAAATACGGCTATTATGATAAAGGTGTAATAGTTCATCCATCCCACACCAACACCACCAAACCAAGTGTTTATCTGCATGTTCAGCATCTCGATCAACCCACTAAGCGGCATAGTAGAGTCGTGCATACTATTTACCGATCCGTTGGAAGTCACCGTAGTTGTCACGCTCCACAGAGCACCGGAGGCTGAGCCGATACGTACTTCTTTTCCTTCCATAGCTCCACCGGACTGGGCAATTCCCATTTCGTCGATACGCGGATTACCACCCATTTCCTGGCTTACGTTGATAAAGACTCCTACCAGATAGGCTGCCAACATAACTCCAAATATGCTATATGCCAGTTTCTTACGTTTAATGTAGAATCCGAAGGCAAAGACCATTGCCATAGGAATAATCAGGATAGACCAGCATTCTACCACATTGCTCAGGAAAGTAGGATTCTCCAGGGGATGTGAAGAGTTGACTCCAAAATACCCTCCCCCATTCGTACCCAGTTGTTTGATCGGTACGATAGCTGCCGTAGGCCCTTGCGAAACCATTTGCTCCTGTCCTTCCAGCGTGGTTACTTTCATCTTACCGTCAAATCCCATCGGCGTACCCTGTAAGATAAGGATAAAGCCCACAATCAATGAAAGCGGCAACAGGATACGTGTACAACTCACTACCAACAGTTGCCAGAAATTACCAATTGTTTTCGTGGTTTTAGCAGCCATCGCCTTCATCATACCCGCCATAGCAGCCATACCGGTTGCAGCAGTTATAAACTGGAAGAGCATAATTACGAACAACTGCGTAAAGTAAGTCAGCCCGCTTTCGCCGCTATAGTGCTGCAAGTTGCAGTTGACCATAAAACTAATACAGGTATTGAATGCCTGATCGGGTGTTTGCGGCCCGTTCCCATCGGGATTTAAAGGAAGCCACCCCTGAGAAATCAAAAGCACCATTCCCCAAAAGAACCAGAATGCATTCAGAATCAATAATGATTTGAGGAATTGTTTCCAGTTCATCTCTTCCTGCGGACGGATGCCGCATACTTTATAAATTATTCTCTCAACAGGAGCCATGAAGTCCGACCAGGTCTTCTCTCCTTTATAAACCTTAGCGATGTACTTTCCTAACGGATAGGCAAGTACCACCATCAGGATCACCTGTAAAACTACACCTAAAATTTCTGTATTCATTGCTTCATTAAAATTTTTCCGGTTTGATGAGTACGTACATCAGATAACCGAAGATTGCGATACCTATCACAAATAGTATTGTATACATAAATCTAATTCTCCCTTTCTTTAAATCTTCTCAAACCAATCCACACATTTCCAAAAGAGCCAGAAGCAGGCAAAGCCGCTCAAGAGGCAGAAAATAAATGATACTGTAATTCCCATGTTTTTACCTTGTTTTAATTGTTACTAATTATTTTTACCTGATTTACTGTGTGCCAATTGCGTGCCAAAAGCGGAAAGAAAGTAATAAAACAATAAGTATCAACAGATTACATCACAAAGCATTTAAAAGAAGAAACAGCGCTACCCTTCCATTTTGAAAAGGATTGCACTGTTTTGAAAGAATGGAAAGCGTTGTTCCATTAAAGGGTTCGTCAGGGATGTCGTAGACAAACCTATCGAAGCTCGTAGAGGAGCGTTGTTTTACATGTACATGTAAAGCTGTACGACATGTGCATGTCGTGCTGCTCCACATGTGCATGTCGTGCTGCGATACATGTACATGTAAAACAACGTTCTCCGGTGAGAAAAACAACACTCTTCTACGAGATAAGGAAAGTATCCCGGTGAGTAAACACACGAAGGAAGGTGAGAGTAATATGCCATGCCAACGCAGTCCTATTGGCACATTAGCATATTGCCACACTATTATAGTTTATATTCCTCGATTTTACGATACAACGTGGTAAGTCCTATTTTAAGCAGACGCGCCGCTTCTGTTTTGTTCCCTTTGGTATACTCCAACACACGGGCAATATGCCTGCGCTCCATGGCAGATAATTCAAAACTCCCCGGTACAGCCTCGTCAGACTGCTCATAATGACAATTCTGTATTTCCAGCGGAAGGTCGCATACCTCCAGGCACTCTCCATCGCATACAATGAGGCTACGCTCTATCACGTTACGCAATTCGCGTATATTTCCCTTCCACATTTGCTGGCAGAGTGCTGCAAGATATGCCGGAGACATCCCGGTCACCGGATGGGAGAGCTTTTCGGAGAAACTACGCACAAAAGCCTCAGCAAGAATCCTGATATCTCCCGCTCTTTCGCGAAGGGATGGCAAGTGTACCTGGAAAACCGAAAGACGATAGAATAAATCTTCCCGAAAACGTCCGGCAGCAATTTCCTCCGGTAAATTCCGGTTAGTGGCAGCAATGATCCGGACATTCACCCGGGTGGGTTTCGTATCACCAATCTTTATATATTCGCCGGTTTCGAGAATACGGAGTAACTTGGCCTGTAATTCAAAAGCCATCTCCCCCATTTCATCCAAAAAAATAGTTCCGTTGTTTGCCTCTTCAAAAAGCCCCTTCTTATCTTTCAATGCCCCGGTGAATGATCCGGCCCTATGACCAAACATTTCACTTTCCAGCAAGTCTTTGCTGAACGAAGAACAATTGACGGCCACGAAGTTCTGCTTGCCCCGCTTACTGTTATAATGTATAGCTTGTGCAAAAACTTCTTTGCCTGTTCCTGTTTCTCCGGTCAACAATACCGGCACATCAGTCACAGAAACCTTCCGGGCCAACTGTACAGCCTCTTTCAACGGTTTCGATTCACCCAGAATAGACTCGAAGGAGTACATCTGTCCCACCTTCTTTTCCAGTTTTTCAAGGCGAACATTCATGCGTGCTTTCTCCACAGCCCTGCTGATAAGAGGGATAATCTTATTGTTATCATCTCCTTTGGTGATATAATCAAATGCCCCATTTTTGATGGCCTGTACGCCATCCGGGATATTTCCATGAGCAGTCAACAGGATTACCTCCGTATTGGGAGCCGCCTTTTTAATAGCTACTACCAAGTCCACACCATTCCCATCGGGAAGAAATACATCACACAAAGCTACATCGGGGGAGTGAAGTTCCAGTTGCTTTAAAGCCGATTTGCAGTCTCCGGCCTGGCACACTTCATAACCTTCTAATTCCATCATTCGCGCCAACAGGCTACGAATCTGGGTTTCATCATCGATAATAAGAATCTTACTCATGATTTCATAAGAGCGGTAAAAACAGGGTGCGCAAATATACAGCTTTTCAACAGACTGCCAAAGATTTTGGTATGCCATTTGATTTTTATATGTGAGAAGCAGAGTGGAGAAAGGCTTACAAATAGCTCCGAAGCACTTGTAAAGGCATTTGGAGGATATAACTCCCGAAACCGGAACCTTCCGCTCCCCTTTCATTTTGATAAAAACGAACTGAAATGAAATGGTACTTCCCAAACGTATAACTAATAATACAATCACTTAAAAACAAAAACAATGAAAGTCTGTAAATTTGGTGGAACCTCTATCGGTTCTGTAGAGAGAATGAAAAATGTGGCCAACCTGATCAGCGATAATGACCCTAAGATCGTTGTACTATCGGCAACCGCCGGTACAACCAACCATCTGGAAGAGATAGCTTCCCACCTATTCAACCGCGAAATAGACGAAGCACACGACGAAATAACCAGACTTGAATTCAAGTTTATAGATTTCGCCAACGAACTGTTGGAGGATGATTGCATCAAGCAGGAAGCCATAGATTATATCCTGGACCGATTCCGCAGACTCTGGAAGTCTATCCGGGATACATTCACCTCTGCCGACGAGAAAGAAATTGTAGCACAAGGCGAACTTATCAGCACTGCACTGATGAGTTTCTACCTCAAAGAGCAGAAGCGGCACAATGTACTCCTTTCTGCCTTCGACTTTATGCGTACGGGACCTGAAGGAGAACCCGATCTTGAATATATCAGCCAGCATTTGCAAGAGGCACTACAGCATAATAAGGGTATTTCACTCTTCATCACCCAGGGATTTATCTGCAAGAATGCTTATAATGAGACGGATAACCTGAAACGAGGTGGCAGTGACTATACCGCTTCGCTTATCGGGGCAGCTATCAACGCCGAAGAAATTCAGATATGGACAGACATTGACGGCATGCACAACAACGACCCGCGCATCATAAAAAACACCACGCCTGTGAAGAAACTGAGTTTTGAAGAAGCAGAACGCCTGGCTTATTTCGGAGCAAAAATACTCCATCCTTTTTGTATCGCTCCGGCCCGGGAGAAGAATATACCGGTACGTCTTCTCAACGCCATGGAGCCACAGGCAGAAGGCACGCTTATATCAAAAGCACAAGACGATAATATCATTAAAGCCATTGCCGCCAAAGACTCTGTTTTTCATATCAAATTCGAATCAAACAACCTGCTGCGCCCGTATCTGTTCATCAGCAAAGTATTCAGCACTTTTGCCAAATACAGAACTCCGCTCTGTCTGCTCACTTCCTCCAATACCGCTATTTCCATCGCCACCGACCGCAATGAGACTCTCACGCACATCATTCGTGAACTGTCAGCGTATGCCACAGCGTACCTGGAAGATCACATGTCGATTGTTTCTGTCGTAGGTAATATGAAATGGCAGTTCACCGGGTTTGAAGCACGAATCATGGAAGCCCTGAAAGATATTCCATTGCGTATGATTTCATACGGCAGTACCAACAACGATGTATCTGTAGTAGTGAAAGCTGTTGATAAACAGAAAGCCCTACAAGCCCTCAATGATGCATTATTCGCTCCCGGATACGCAAAATAGACTTTTTTTCCAACCATCGGTGAACTTTATCTATTTCTTTTGCGTTATTATTTCCAAAGGAAACTATTTACAAGAAAAAGAAACATGAAGATTATTATCATCGGAGGCGTAGCAGGAGGAGCAACCACTGCTGCCCGAATCAGAAGAATGGACGAGACAGCAGAGATTATTCTCCTTGAAAAAGGAAAGTACATATCCTATGCCAACTGTGGACTACCCTATTATATAGGAGGGGTAATCGCCGAACGGGAGAAACTCTTTGTGCAAACCCCGGAGGCTTTTTCCGTACGTTTTCGTGTAGACGTACGTACAGAGAACGAGGTCATTTTCATTGACCGGAAAAGAAAGACCGTAACCGTGCGCCTCAGTAGTGAAGACACGTACGAAGAGAGTTACGACAAACTATTAATCTCTACCGGAGCTACTCCCGTTAAACCTCCATTGCCGGGCATTGACTCTGAGGGAATTTTCACGCTACGCAATGTGAAAGATACGGACCGGATAAAAGAGTATGCCAACCAGCATGCTCCCCGGAGAGCCGTAGTAATCGGTGCCGGATTCATCGGACTGGAAATGGCAGAAAACCTGCATGCACTGGGAGCCAAAGTATCTATTGTAGAAATGGCCAACCAGGTGATGACTCCCATAGACTTCTCTATGGCATCACTCGTACATCAACACCTGATGGATAAAGGGGTAAACTTGTATCTGGAACAGGCAGTAGCTTCTTTTGAGAAGGCAGGCAGAGAGATAAAGGTTGTTTTCAAAGACGGACAGTCCATACCCGCAGATATTGTAATACTCTCCATCGGGGTACGCCCGGAAACAACGCTGGCACGTGCTGCCGGACTGACTATCGGAGAAGCCGGAGGTATCTCGGTCAATGACTACTTGCAAACTTCGGACGAATCGATTTATGCGATCGGAGATGCCATTGAATATCGCCACCCGATAACCGGGAAACCCTGGTTGAACTATCTCGCCGGTCCTGCCAACAGACAGGGACGCATTGTTGCTGACAATATATTAGGAGCCAAAATCAGTTATGAGGGTGCTATCGGCACTTCTATCGCCAAAGTTTTCGATCTGACCGTAGCCACTACCGGCTTACCGGGCAAACGGTTGAGGCAAGCTGAAATAGCTTATGCTTCCTCTACTACCCACTCGTCTTCGCATGCAAGTTATTATCCGGACGCTACGCAGATGAGTATTAAGATTACATTCGATAAGGAAACAGGAAAACTATACGGTGCACAGATTGTGGGTTATGACGGAGTGGACAAACGCATCGATGAATTTGCCCTGGTCATCAAGCATCAAGGCACCATCTACGACCTGATGAAACTGGAACAGGCCTATGCTCCTCCTTTCTCATCCGCCAAAGACCCGGTAGCCATTGCCGGTTACGTTGCAGAAGATATCCTGACAGGAACCGTGAAACCGGTTTACTGGCGTGACCTGCGTGACATTCGCCTGGAACATGAGTTTCTGCTGGATGTACGTACACCAGATGAATTCTCTCTGGGTTCATTGCCGGGAGCTATCAACATCCCACTGGACGAGATACGCGACCGCATGGATGAAATACCCAAAGATAAGCCGGTCTATGTGTTCTGCGCTGTAGGGCTGAGAGGCTATCTTGCCTATCGTATACTCGTTCAACACGGATACGATAAAGTCCGCAATCTGTCCGGCGGATTGAAAATATACAAGGCGGCCACTGCCCCGATTATCAGGAATGAGGGGTGTGATACTCCTGCCAGTATGGAAGAGAGTGCAACACCCGTGTCCATTCAGGAAGAGCCCGCCGCTCCTTCGCGCACCGTTCAGGTAGATGCCTGTGGTATGCAATGCCCCGGTCCTATTCTGAAAATGAAAAAGACAATGGATACGCTTGTACCGGGCGAGCGGGTACAAGTAACCTCCACTGATCCCGGCTTTGCCCGCGATGCAGCCGCCTGGTGCAACTCCACCGGAAACAAGCTGATATCCAAAGAGAGTGCTGCCGGAAAATCAATCATCGTTATCGAGAAAGAAGAGCCCAAAGCTTGTAGCATGGTGACATCCTGTGAAGGTAAAGGGAAAACATTTATCATGTTCAGTGACGATCTTGACAAGGCATTGGCTACCTTTGTACTGGCGAACGGTGCGGCAGCAACAGGACAGAAGGTAACTATATTCTTCACTTTCTGGGGACTGAATGTTATCAAGCGTCTCAGCAAGCCTAAAGTAGAAAAAGATATCTTCGGAAAGATGTTTGGCATGATGCTGCCTTCGAGTTCCCTGAAGCTGAAATTGTCTAAAATGAGCATGGGTGGTATAGGCGGCAAAATGATGCGCTACATTATGCACAGTAAAGGTATCGACTCGCTGGAATCTCTTCGTCGTCAGGCATTGGAAAATGGTGTGGAGTTTATTGCCTGCCAGATGTCAATGGATGTAATGGGCGTGAAGAAAGAAGAATTGCTGGATGAAGTTACAATTGGCGGCGTAGCCACCTACATGGAGCGTGCAGACAATGCTAACGTCAACTTGTTTATATAAGTAAGAACATAAGAGTATGAAAACAATATGCATGATGCGCGATCTTTATAAAGCTCTGGCGGAGTTTGAAGCGCAATTTGAGAAAGAATATGACCTGTCGCTCAATGAAGCGATGATACTATGTGCCTTGCAGGAGGTAAAGGAAGAAATGACTTCTACTGCCCTCTCTGCCCGTACAGGTATGGCTGCTTCACACACATCCAAAGTTATCAGAGCAGTGGAAGAGAAGGGATTGATAAAAAGAGCCTTAGGAAAGACTGACAAAAGGCAAATGTATTTCAGCCTGACCCCGGAAGGGAAAGAACGGCTGAAAGAACTCAACCTTGAAAAGGTAGAGGTGCCGGAGAGGCTGAGGGGAGTGATTAGTGAATAGTGAGTAGTGATTAGTGAGTAGTGATTAGTAGGCTGCGCTATCATTCTGCATAGTCAACTGTCAACTGTCAACTAAATAAGCGCAGCCCACTAATCACTAATCACTAAACCGCTAATCACTACTCACTAATCCCCTCCTCTATCTGCGCCATCGCCCGAACCCTCATCGCTTCGGGTAATGTACTGATACGTGCCAGGTGGCTTCCCCCGGGCTGCACAAATACATGGATATTCTTTTTCCCTTTCAGCCAGGTGACACCGGCTGCCGTCCATGGGTCATTCTGACCATAAATAAATATCATCTTCGGATCATTCTGCTTCAAGAACTTCACAATCTTCCGTCCCAGCCGCTTATCAAATTTCATGTCTCCCAATTCCTCCGGAAGCATCAACCGGTGCAGATAGTTCTTACTGCTTTTGATAGAAAGATATTTCTCAAACGGCTTTATATCATAGCCATAATAGCCCAATTCACGTGCAGCCTGCACAAAGAAGGATACGTTAGGACTGTCCTTTATGAAATAAGAAGGTTCACTGATCTCCAGGAAATGCCGGAATACCTCATCGTCCGTAGCCGTTACGGAAGGAATAGTACTCACTTCTGTTCCCCACTGCCACAACGCAAAGGAATATTCGAGCACACAATAATCATAAATCTCCTCCAACGGTGCACGGAATACATATTTCTTTTCAGCACAATACTTCTCAAAACGAGGCAGTAACGTACTTTTACGTTTCAACACTTCCAACTGGAAGTCTTCTATCACCTTTCTCTCTTCTGCCGTAGATACCTGCCGTAAAAACGGTTCATGCCTTCCGTCTTCCACCCCATAACAAAGCGGAGCGACATAGGGTACCGAAACGTCTACATCATCGGGGAAGAATGCACGATATAATAAAGATGTCTGTCCTCCTTTGCTGATACCGGTACTTATCCACTTCCCTGGATACAACGTTTTAAAAGCAGTAGTCACTGCATGCAAATCTTCTGCAGAGTTCTCAGCAGTCAGATATTTCCAGTCCCGGGGTTGCGGGGTAGACTCCAGAAAATAGCGGTGTTCCACAAATATCATATTGGCATTGAACAGCCGTGATAACTCCTCACGATACCCCGGACGCAACGCATAAGCAGCACCATAACCTTCGGTAACAATCACCGTTGGACGATCAAACCCGACATGTGCCACAATGACGCGTTGATCGAACGAACCTTTTTCGGGACGACGATGATCCAGTGGTTGTGAGAAATACGCAACATATTTTTCAACAAATTCAGTAGTTTCCAATGGCTTCACACTATCCACGGAAGTTATGTTTTCTACTTTTCTTTGTAACTCTGTCTGTGCCGATAAATGGGTGGACAGGACAAAAAGTAAGAAAGCCAAAAGTGCTGCGTAGCAGCGGGGTAACGGTCTCATATGTATTCAGTTTTTAATTTCGTACAAAGATAGCCCCTCTAACAAAAAAGTCGGCCCATACTTTAACATTTTAACATTCACCTTTGCGAACCTTTTATAAAAGAAGTTGTTGTTTCTATCAAAAGCCTAAGGTACCAGGGCAGGATTTTTTTATTTAACCTAAACATTATAAAAGATATGAAGAGATTAATTCCTATTTTATTAGCGGTCTTTGCATTCGCTGCTTGCGAAAAAGACCCTGACATGGACAAATTGGACAATGATTATTTGGTGTATACCAACTACGACAAGAAGGCTAACTTCAAAGAGTTCACCACTTACTATTTGCCGGACAAAATTCTTGTAATCAGCGACAAAGAAGAACCAGAATATCTGGAAAGTGAAGCTGCACAAGAAATTCTTGCTGCTTATAAGAGCAATATGGATAACAGAGGCTACACGATGGCTGCTTCTAAAGAAGATGCTGACCTGGGTGTACAGGTAAGTTATATTAAGAGTACCTATTTCTTCACCGATTACGGACAACCAGAATGGTGGTGGGGATATCCAGGATACTGGGGCTCAGGCTACTGGGGTAACTGGGGTGGCGGATGGTATTATCCGTATGCTATAAACTATAGCTACAGTACCAACTCGTTCATTTCTGAGATTGTAAATCTGAATGCACCGGAAGGACCGAAAGAAAAGATTCCTGTTCTGTGGACAAGTTACATGACCGGACTGGTATATTCCAGCAGTATGAACAAGGCACTTGCCGTAAAAGGTGTTAACCAGGCATTTGCACAATCACCCTATCTTACTAACAAATAATAAATAATCAGAACCGTTATGAAGACAATAAAATATATTTCATTGAGAGTGCTGGCTATAGCAGCTTTGGCTCTCGTCTTTGCCATGCCGGCAAAGGCACAATTATCAGATAATGGATACGCTAATATCGACTGGCAGTTCAATGTGCCATTGAGCAATGGATTTGCCGATGATGCCAGCGGTTGGGGTATGAACTTTGAAGGTGGTTATTTTGTAACTCCCAATTTAGGTCTCGGACTCTTCCTCAACTATCATAGTAACCATGAATATGTAGGTCGCGAAACTTTCCCGGTAAACGGTGGCAGTATGACCAGCGATCAGCAACATACTATTTTCCAGATGCCTTTTGGTGCTGCTGCACGTTATCAGTTCAACCGTGGCGGAGCATGGCAACCTTACGTTGGTGTAAAACTGGGTACTGAATATGCAAAAGTACGTTCTAACTATAATGTCTTTGAATCCAGAGATGAAAACTGGGGATTCTACGTTTCACCGGAAGTCGGATTAAACGTTTACCCATGGGCTTACGGTCCGGGCTTACACCTTGCACTGTATTATAGCTACGGAACAAACAAAGCTGATAAGGTATTGACTTATAGCGTTGACAAACTGAACAACTTCGGTTTTCGCGTCGGTCTTTCCTTCTAAAATAGTGATTAGTGATTAATGATTAGTGATTAGTGGCATGCGCTGTGAGTGCGCAGCCTGCTAATCACTTATCACTTATCATTAATCACTAATCATTTATCACTAATCACTTATCATTTTTTTAACGCCTCATACATCGCTTCCTGTATTTGTCCACGTATGTCCAATTGCATCAGCTTACGGTTTGTGGCATCAGGATACGTACGATTACTGAGAAAGACATATACTAAATCATTTTCCGGATCCACCCAGGCACATGTTCCTGTAAATCCGGTATGACCATAAACAGAGGCGGGAGCCGATTCAGAACAAGGACTCTTGTCGGGTGATTTTGCATCCGGCTTGTCAAACCCTAATCCACGGCGGCTGATTTTGGATACTTCCGTAGTAAACAACTGACACGTTTCGTTACTCAGATAACGGCGTCCGTTCAACTCTCCTCCATTCAACAGCATCTGATAGATAGAAGCTACTTCACGGGCATTTGAAAACAATCCTGCATTTCCGGAAACGCCTCCCTGGAAAGCTGCTGACTCATCGTGTACAAATCCTTGTAACACACATTTACGAAGGAATTTATCATTGGCAGAAGGCACAATCTGAGCTTTCGGGATATGCCGTAAAGGAAGATATAAAGTACGCTCCAATCCCATCGGTTCGTAAAATTCACGTGCCAGGTATTCATCCATCGGCATACCAGCCAACTGTTCAGCCAGGAAACGAAGAAGAATAAACCCAACATCACTGTAACGGTACTGCTTAGCCCCCAAAGGAGCTTCAATAATCTTCTCTTGTAGCACTTTTATAAACGACTTATTGAGCCAAAGGCTATCGCATATCTGCAAAGTGTAATTAGCATTCCGGGTTCGGGACAGTGTCTCCGGCTTGAAATGAAAGTTCGGATTGGCCCAGGTGGTAGCTCCCAGTCGTAACGGATGCAACGCATCTTTACGGGCGGAGAACAGACGGCCTTTATAACTCTCCTTATCAATAGCCTCCGGATAGAGTACAATTCCGGCAGGCAGTCCGGACTGATGTAACAACAGTTCACGAATGGTCATATCTTTCTTATTCGTACGTTGCAACCACGGCAGGTAGTCAGATAATTTATCAGAAAGGTTAAAACGTCCTTTATCGTACAATTTCATTAAAGCCAGCAACGTTCCGGTCGTTTTAGAAAGAGAAGCCAGATCATACAGATCTGTAGGCCGCACCAGCGTACTTCCTTTACCTGCATGTGTTCCAAAAGAGTGATCGTACATCGTCTTTCCGTCTTTCAGAATCACAATCTGACATCCGGGATAAGCTCCTTCTTGGATACCCCGTTTAGCGATGGAATCAATACGCCTCAAGGCAATGGAAGACATTCCATACTCTTCCGGATTGAAATGCGTCGGCGTATGCGGAGTTATTGTAACTCCGGCACCGGTTGGAAACAGCCCTCCTAAGCTGGCGGAAAGTCGTCCATCGGCAGAAGCACGGGCGAAGAGTACGTCAGCAACCTGTTGCTGTACATCGTGACCGGCAGAATGTGCCAACACTACGGACTGGGCGGCTGACACGGCACGATGTATCTGTAGCATCATCTTTCCGGGAGTGAAAAAGACATAGATTGCCGGAGCCGCTTTTTTATCAGCTGCCAAGGCAGCAAAAAAAGGTTGAAAAGGTGCCAGCCGCTGTTCGGCAACAGCCACAATAACACGGCGGTACTTCGAGAGAGAATCTCTCAGAACCTTTCCCTGTGCCTCCGTCATCTCTTTGCGAAGACGAAAGCGCACAAGGGATGTATGTTTCTCCAACTGTTTGGCAAGGACATCCGTCTCTCCCGCATCGCCTACCTCCAGCAGAGCCATAGGTGGCGTTTCTTTGTCGGAATGAAGAGGAAGTATATTTCCTTTGTTATTCAGTACTGTTATAGCAGCCAGATTCAAACGCCGGATAAGGTCACGCGTCTGAGGTGTATTGATACGACTTCCTAATCCGGAAAGTTGAATGGTCGGTTTTCTCTTTAAACCAAGAATGTATTTATAAGTAAGTACCTTCCGGCACTTACGATCTATATCTTCACGGGATAACTCACCACGATCTACAGCCTCAACGACTGCCGCAACCTCTGTTTTCAGATTTCTCGGAGCAAGTACCATATCATTACCCGCCTTCAATGCCTGCAAACTGACACTGGCATTACCGGACACCCCTCTCATGGCAAGTGCATCGGTAAAAATGAGACCTTTAAAAGCCAGTTCTTCCGTAAGCAAACCGTACACCACATTGCGCGAAAGAGAAGAAGGCAACCCTCCCAAAGGTTCAATAACAGGTACTTGGAGATGCCCTACCATCATCCCGCTCAATCCAGCACGTATGGCTTCTTTGAAAGGATACAATTCCACGCTGTCCAACCGTTCGCGAGTGAAGGGCAGTACAGGCAATGCTTTATGAGAGTCGACGTCCGTATCTCCATGTCCCGGAAAGTGTTTACAAACAGAAAGCACTCCTCCTCCTTCCAGTCCGGTGGCATAAGCAATCACTTTATCAGCCACACGTACGGGATCTTCACCAAAAGAACGATTGTTGATAACCGGATTTTTAGGGTTGACATTCACATCGGCCACAGGAGCAAAGTTAACCTGTACTCCCAGTTCATGGCATTGACGAGCCATCTCACGACCGTATTCATAGATAAGGCGATTGTCTTGTATGCACCCTAATACCATATTGCGTGGGAAAAGCGGCGTGCCGCGAAGGCGCATCGCAAGTCCCCATTCACCATCAAAAGTTATCATCAACGGCAAGCGTGCCATTCGTTGCGCCTGATTGGTGAGGATGGCCTGTGTCTGCATCTTACCGCCGGAAAACAAAAGTCCTCCTACCTTATAAGTATCCACAGCATCACGCAGTAACGCCTGATTGTGTTTTGTATCGACCGGAGCAATGGTATAAATAAAAAGCTGACCGATCTTCTCTTTCAGGCTCAGACGGTTCATCACCGAATCGACCCATTGCCGGCAACGCGCATCTTGTTCCGCTTTATAAAGCAGGAGAGGTTGTACATCGTTCTGTCCATATATTGCTTTTCCGAAACATAAAAGCAGAAGAATTATCAGGTATTTTCTCATATTCATCATTGGCATCATTCATTATCGCCAGGCAAGTCTTTGGTATCCGGCAAAGAATCATAAATAGCTTGCTGTATGTTCTGGCGTATCTTCATATTGTTAAGTTTAGTATTCCACTGATCGGGGCAAACACGGTTACTCAGAAAAACGTAGATCAATCGTTCTTCGGGATCTACCCAGACACAAGTCCCTGTAGAGCCGGTATGCCCATAAACCCGGGCAGGTGTCCCAGAAGCACAATTACTGGCTTTCACATCCCGGTAGTTCGGCTTATCAAATCCCAATCCGCGATGGCTGAGAACGGATGTGTATGTGGTAAACAGGCGAACGGTAGCCTCATCCAGATAACGATGTCCTTTCCACTCTCCATCATTGAGCAACATCTGATATACAGCTGCCACCTCTCCGGCTGTGGAAAATAATCCTGCATTACCGGCAATACCACCCAGGCAAGCAGCCGTTTCATCCTGCACATAACCGCAAAGGTCTTGCCTCCGCAGATAATCGTTGGCCGCTGTTGGCATCACTTCCGATCGATCATAGTGAGTAAGCGGCGTAAACAAGGTACGTTCCAATCCCATCGGACGATAGAATTCCTTATTCAGAAACTCATTTATAGGCTGTTTTGTTATTGCCTCAACCACCTGTTGAAGTACGACGAAACCGACATCACTATATACATAGCGTTTCTGTCCCATTTCCGAACGGGCTATTGATTGCTGAACCGTACTCTTAAATGCTTTATTCAGCCACATACCTTCGGCCATATGCAACGTATGTGTTGTTGTCTGCTTCGGAGATATTAACCCTTTCTTAAACTTAAAGTCCGAACAGGCATAAGTATATTCCCCAATACGTGTGTGATGCCACTCATCTGCGAATCCTTGTGTAAAAGGTCCCGTAACGGTGTTCTCATCTATTGCCTCCCGATAGAATCGGATATAAGGCAGCAATCCGGACTCATGTAACAGAAGATCACGAATCGTTATATTCTTTTTGTTGGATGAGCGCAACCAGGGCAACCAGGCAGATGCCTTATCCGTAAGTTTCAGCTTTCCCTGATCATAAAGCTTCATCACAGCGAGTAAAGTAGCGGTGGTCTTAGTCAGCGAAGCAAGGTCAAAAAGATCAGTGGGGCGCACCGCAGTCTTATCTGTATCAGAATGACTACCAAAACAACGATTGTAAACAGGAATACCATCTTTCATCACCACCACCTGACAACCCGGGAAAGCTCCGGCAGCTAATCCTGCATTGACAAGCGAATCAACACGGTGCAACCTGTATCCTTTCATACCGCAATCTTCGGGTTGTACCACAGGCTTCATTCCCGGAACAATATCACTCCCCTCACCTATTGCAAACAGATGCCCGATACGCATAGACAACCGTCCCCCGGCAGGAGCTTTGGCAAAACAAACGTCTGCAACATGTCGCTGAAGATCTTCCTCGGACGAATGTGCTAACACAACAGCAGCGGTACGTTCCAACATCGCCCGAATTGGGAACATCGCCCGGTAAGAAGTGAAAAAAACACAGGTAACAGGTACCTGCAAATCCAATGTATTCAGAAGTGGGGCACATACAGCCAATTCTTCTTTCTCCATTGTAACAGAGATAACGACACGACGAAAACGTTTCAAGTCATTAGTGATCCGGTGCCACTCTTCCTCTGTCATATCTTTTGTGATCCGAAAACATTCCACCGGCGATGTATACTGAACAAAGCGGTCGATAAAGGGTTGATCGGACTTTTCCCTACCTACACTCAGAATGGCCGTAGGCTGATCGGCCGGCAAAGGAATTGTAGTAAAATTATTGCGTAATACGGTCACTCCCGCAAAGCACAATTTGCCCGCAAGCGCTTGTGCTTCGACTGTATGAATGCGCCCATTCAATCCATCTGCAGAGATTCTGTTTTCTTTATCCAATCCTAACAGATACTTATAAGTCAATATCTTACGGCATTTGGTTTCAACCTCATCCACACTCAAATCTCCCCGGTCAATAGCTGCCAGCACCGTCTCAAATGCTTGTTCTATATCTCTACCCACGAGTACCATATCATTACCCGCCCGTAGCGCTTTGACTGTAACATCACGTTCACCGGATACAGCTTTCATAGCCAACGCATCAGTAAACACCAATCCGCGAAAGCCCAGTTCTTCTTTTAAAACATTTGTCACAACGCTTCGTGACAAAGAAGCAGCAGTCAATCTGTCCGGTTCCAATTCAGGTACCCGCAGATGCCCCACCATGATACCTCCCAATCCGGCACGAATCACCTCACGAAAAGGTAACAACTCAACGCTATCCAACCGGGCACGGTTATAATACACGGTTGGCAATGCTTTATGAGAATCTACATCCGTATCCCCATGGCCCGGGAAATGCTTACTGACAGACAGTATACCACCACTTTCCAGACCACGGGCATAAGCTAATGCCCGCTCGGCTACAGCCTTCGGATCACCTCCAAACGAGCGTATGTTAATTACCGGATTCTCCGGGTTGGTATTCACATCTGCGTCCGGAGCAAAATTGACGTGGACACCCAGCTCGCGAAGCTCACGGGCCACCTCATGTCCATATTCTTCTATCAGTGAATTGTTTGTTATACAGCCCAATGCTGCGTTTTTAGGAAAAAGAGGTGTATCCTGTAATCGCATGGCAAGCCCCCATTCCCCATCAAAGGTTATCATTAGAGGAATCTCTGTTTCCTGCTGTGCAAGGTTAGTCAGTCTCACCTGCCCGCCGGCTTCTCCACCGGAAAAGAGTAATCCGCCTACTTTATATTTCTTTGCCAGCTGGCGTACCAGCTTTTCGTTCTTTTTGCTCCATTCCGGACTTAGTGTATAAACAAATGTCTGACCGATCTTTTCTTTCAGACTCATCCCCGAAAGTATCTTGTCCACCCACTCCCGACATGCATCGTCTTCCTGCCGGGGAAGCAGACAGGGTACTTGTTGTGCCATCAGAGACGCTACTGCCACCAACAACACAACAAGTATACCTATCATTTTCCTCATCGTTCAAATGTCAAATCTATCTTTCCCACAAAAATACCGTTTTTCCCTGTATGAGATACTGGTACACTCTCTCCGTCCAGATTCACGAAAACAGTCGGTTCCTGCATGAAAGTATGTGAGTGCCCACCCAGTACCACATCAATATTGCGGGTTTGATGCACCAACATTTCATCTTCTTTTATTCCCATATGCGAAAGACAGACAACAGCATCACATCCTTCTACTTCTTTCAATTTGGCAGCAATTTCATTGGCCACGGTCACAGGATCCTGAAAGGTTACTCCTTCATATTTATCCGCCTGCACCAGTCCTTCCATTTTTGCACCAAGGCCGAATACACCTATCTTCAAACCATCACGTTCCAATATAACATATGGTTTTACAAGCCCTTCAAGCACTGTTCCTTCCACCCCATAATTGGCACATACTATCGGGAAATCTGCCATCTTGAACAAACGCGCCATATTCTCCAACCCAAAGTCGAACTCATGATTGCCAATGGTGGCAGCGTCGTACTTCATGAGATTCAACATTTCGACCTCTACCTCACCTTTAAAAAGATTGTAGTAAGGAGTACCCTGCGAAAAGTCTCCACAGTCGAACACCAATACATTCGGATTGTCTTTACGAAACTGGTCAAGCATGGTGGCACGACGTACAAACCCACCCATTCCAGCATATTTGTCGGCTGCATGTATATCTATCGGTTCTATGCGGCTATGTGTATCACTGGTTTGCAACAAAGTGAGTGTCTTTGTCTGTTGCGCAAATCCCGGAAGGAGCACACACAGGAAAAACAATATAGTGGCTGATATCTGATATCTTTTCATCTTCTCATAATTTGGTAATTCGTTATTCATAATTATTTCACCGTAATTCTCCCTTCTATACGTGAAGTGATCTTTTTACCGGCTTTAGTCTGCTGCTCTACATAATTCATAAACAGCCCGCGTAAAGTAGCACCGGGAGGACAATCTCTTTTTTCGGCCTTTGCCAACGGCCCCATTCCGTCATTCCCATCTGCCAGATAGTCAATGGTAGCTACCGTATACAGTTTATTATCATCGATTGGCTTACCACCAATAGTACCATCAAGTAATTTACCGTCTTTAGTGATTTCAAGACGTACTCCGCTTACTCCCTCACCTTTACAGGCCGCTATGGCAGCAAACAGTTCTTTCAATACGCTTCCCTTTAGTGTCACTACACACAACGAATTCTCAAAAGGCAATATCTCATAAATGTTTCCACAGGTTATTTCTCCTTCAGAAAGTATATTCCGCAAACCACCCATATTCATCAGTCCCATATCGGCAGGTTTACCCAATACTTGCGTAGCAGCCCCTTTCAGTACATCTGCTACCAGATTGGAAAGCAAACTTTCCGGTCCTCCCTTTTCCATTGTCATTTCACTTGTACCTACTACACGATACATCATGCTGTCTACCGATGCCTTGTAAGGAGCTAACAGCGCCACAGCCTCTGCATCAGGATGTGTATCCCAGACCGAATCAATTGTAATCATACTTCCTTCGGTATTCACCAGTTTATAAGGTGACTGACATGAAGAAAGCATCAGGAGTACCATCAGAGCCACTCCGGAAAAGAGCTTTGCATAAGTTTGTTTCATATCTTGTTTTTTTAATCGTGCTACAAATATAGATAAAAATGTTGGTAGTGTGCTAAATAATTCGTTACTTTGCACCGCTTTCGCGCAATCGCTGTCAGGAGAGAGTTGCCTGATATGTTGCGTTGTAACGATAAAACAATTTAATAACAAGAACAATGGATTTCATTAAAATTGCAGAAGAAGCATTTGCTACCGGTAAACAACACCCAAGCTTCAAAGCAGGTGACACAGTAACTGTAGCATATCGTATTATCGAAGGTAACAAAGAACGTGTACAGTTGTACCGTGGTGTTGTTATCAAAATCTCTGGTCACGGAGACAAGAAACGTTTTACAGTACGTAAAATGTCAGGAACTGTAGGTGTAGAAAGAATTTTCCCGATTGAATCACCGGCTATTGATAGCATCGAAGTGAACAAGGTAGGTAAAGTTCGTCGCGCTAAATTGTACTACCTGCGTGCACTTACTGGTAAAAAAGCAAGAATCAAAGAAAAAAGAGTTAACGGTTAATTCCGAGACCCTTCGATTCGAGATAAAAAAGAGAGAATTCCACAAGGAATTTTCTCTTTTTTATTATGTCCATTTCCCACCTGTCATAAAACTACAATCCATACTTTTTAAGCTTTTTTTGGGCTAATCCTATCACTCATCTGTTATTTTCACTACATTTGCCCACTATTAAGATTTTACCCTGAATATGAATAAAAACTCAGAGCTGGCCGCCTTCAACAAATTATTTTCCGACTACAAAGAGCGATTCGTTCGCTTTGCATATACGTACGTGCGGGATCAGGCTGTCGCTGAGGACTTTGTTATCGATTCTCTTATTTATTACTGGGAAAACCGCCACCGATTGGACGAAAACACGAATGTACCGGCTTATGTACTAACCACAATCAAACACAAGTGCCTGAATTACCTGCAACATATCCGCCTGCACGAAGAGGTGGCCGAAAACATGGTAAATCATGCACAATGGGAACTACAAACCCGTATCGCTACATTGCAAGCCTGCGAACCTTATGAACTTTTCACAGCAGAGGCTGAGGAAATAGTGAACCGCACCCTTGAAAGCCTACCCGAACGTACCCGCCAGATTTTTATCATGAGCCGAATGCAGAATATGACCTATCAAGAGATAGCCAGTCAACTTGACATTACAGCCAAAGGAGTCGAGTTTCACATTGCTAAAGCACTAAAAGAATTGCGTATCAGTTTGAAAGACTACATGCCAGTCTTTATCTATCTGTTTTTATAGAAAACAAATTGCTGATAAAATCAGCATCCTCGGAAACACCATTCAAAACGTATGTACATTAGGGATTTATAAAGAAATTCTTCTGCCCCTGTGCTGTCAAATCGGCTATATTCTATATAGCATGAATGGGTAGACGCTCTTTTCTTTCTCTTGTACTTCAATGTTATTAAAAGTTAAATAGGTGAGAGTTGCACTATGCATCCCTCTCACTTAGCTGCTGTATTATCGTAACGGCTCATAATGCCTTTAAACAAAAAAAGAATATGAATAAAGAACTATTATATACTTTCTTTCAAGGAAAAACCACGCTGAATGAAGAGGTGCGTATACGAGAGTGGATGGAATCTTCTCCGGAAAACTATCGCACTTTCTTAGAAGAGAGAAAACTATTTGATGCCATGATACTGCTTGCTGACGAAAAACGTCTGTTGTCCAAACGTAACCAGTTTAAGCTGTTAGTAAGCACATGGGGCAAAGAAATAGGCAAGATCGCTGCCGTGGCTATTATCACCCTTGTAATGACGCTTACCAGCCAATACATATTCAACAATGAAGATATGATGCCCTTGCAAAAACTCAGTGTACCGGCAGGACAGCGCATCAATATAGAATTGGCAGACGGTACGGTGGTATGGCTGAATTCACGAACCAGCATTCAATATCCCGCAGTATTCAACGGGAAAGAACGTAAAGTAAGTATTAACGGAGAAGCCTACTTCGAAGTAGCACACAACAGGAAGCAACCTTTTATTGTAGAAACTCCCAAAGGGCAGGTTGAAGTAACCGGAACAAAGTTTTATGTAGAAGCTTATTCTGATAACAATGATTTTGTGACTTCACTGATAGAAGGTTCCGTCAATGTTACTAAAGACGATAAATTGATCACACTACGCCCTTCTCAGATGGCCTATCTCCAGGATGGAAATCTCCGGATAAAAGAGATAGAGGATTATAATGTATACAGGTGGCGCGAAGGATTGATGTGTTTCAAAGACAAGACCTTTGCCGAGATTATGGAGAAATTTGAAAGACACTATGGAGTAACAATCAAGATAGAAAATAAAGAAGTACTTAATTACCGTTGCAGCGGTAAATTCCGCTATTCCGATGGTATTTCATATGCTCTGCGGGTTTTGCAAAAAGACGTAAAGTTCAAATTCCACAGAGATGAGAACAGCGATATTATTCACATAAAATAAAAAGGAGAACCAGCCTATGATGTAGAAATTGCCTAATCCCCCAAAAGGAGGATACCGACAGGTCCTTCACCACACTGCCGGAATCCCTTTGAATCAACACAGTAGAAACCATATTAAATCAATGCAAAGATATGAATAAAAAGTCTATAATGGATTTTTTATCTTTTGATGAAAAACAAATTAACCATCTTCTTAAGATTATGAAAGTAGCACTTCTATTAATCTGGATTTCCATATTTTCACTCAATGCCAAAGAAGGGTATTCACAAAGCGCCCGGATTTCGTATTCAGCACGAAATACCCCTATTGAAAATATATTGAATGAGATAGAGAAACAAACAGAGTATTTATTTATTATAAACTCGCACGTTGACATTGATAAGAAAGTGTCAATTAACGCCAAAGAAATTCCTGTTTCTAAAGTTCTGGATGATTTATTTAAGGGTACAAACATCCATTACCTAATGGAGGGTTCACACATCATTCTTTCCAACAAAGTAGGAGAAACCAAAACAGACGGAATCAATCAGAATGATAAAAGAGTAACCATTTCCGGTAAAGTAACCGACAGTACAGGGGAGCCTCTAATTGGTGTCAACATCACTCTCAAAGGAACGAATGAGGGAGTAATCAGTGACATCGACGGTAATTATTCTATCCGTATTCCGGAACTTTCCGGAGAACTGACATTCTCGTATATCGGGTATAAGGCAATGACTGTCGCTATCCGGAAGAATATGATTAACGTCACTTTAGCCGAAGACACAGAAGTTCTGGATGAAGTAGTCGTTACCGCACTTGGTATCGAAAAGAAAGCATCCTCACTTACTTATGCCACTCAAAAAGTAAACGGAGATGAGTTGACACGTGCCAAAGATGCCAACTTCATCAATGCTTTGCAGGGAAAAACCGCTGGTCTGGTAATCACACCAAACTCTACCGGTGCCGGTGGCTCTTCAAAATTGCTCCTTCGTGGTAATGCATCTATCTTAGGAAACAACCAACCGTTGATCATCCTGGATGGAGTACCTATGGCAGACCGCAGTACCGCACAGATTGAGGATGCTTTGTTGTCCGGTGGTAATAGTACGGACGGAGGAGATGGTTTATCAAACATCAATCCGGATGATATCGCTGATATTAACATCCTGAAAGGTGCGAACGCAGCTGCATTATACGGTTCAAAAGCTGCCAATGGAGTTCTTATCATCACAACCAAGAAAGGTCAGGAAGGACGTACTTCGGTGGATGTATCAAGCAGTATGTTATTTGAAACCCCACTGGTAACTCCTAAGTTTCAAAATACATACGGTGCAAATGCTGAGTTTTATGATGATACCAGCCTGAATCCAAATGAAGCAATCAATAAGCGTCGTTTGAACATGTATTCATGGGGAGATCGCATAGGCCGTATGTCACAAACGGCTCTAAACGAAATACCCTATGCACGTAATAACGCTGTAGATAATATTAGTTCATTCCTTCAAACCGGTACTAACTTCAATAATTCTATTTCCGTATCTTCCGGAGCAAAGAATTCAACTTCTTACTTCTCTTATGGTAATACAACCTCGAAAGGAATGATACCTCAGAATAAGTTTGAACGGCACAATATCACATTACGCCAAACTGTAAACCTGCTGGACAATCATGTCGAGGTCAGTTTTTCAGGAAGCTATATACACCAGACTTCTAAAAACCGTCCGGGTTCAGGTATATATGCCAATCCTTTATATGACCTGTATCTGATGCCTCGTAATGCAGATATCTCTTACTTCAAAGATCACTCTGAAACATACGGTCAATTGTACTACGTCAGAGAAATAAACGGAAAGTACCCCAAAGCCAATGCCGAAGGCCCTATACAACAATGGCCCTGGTTAGACAATGAGAACCGGAACTCACCCTACTGGTATGCCAACCGCCTGCAAAAGGAGAATGTCCGTGAACGCGCATTTGCTACAATCGGACTAAAAGTAAACATCATTGATGGCCTGACCGCATTGGCCCGTTGCAAGATAGACAGGACCAAAGATACGAACGAAACAAAAACCTATCAAGGTACCAACGCCAAAAACGTGTACAACTCCATACACGAATATAACAAAGCAACCAGTGACCAGATCTTTGCAGACTTTCTGGTTAGCTACAACAAGAAAGTAGGTGATTTTGATCTATCAGCCAATGTAGGAGGAAGTACGTTGAAAGAAGATTTCACTTCATTCGGATTCAATTACTGGATGGCAGATTCAACGAGTACACCGAATGTCTTCGATCCGAGCAATATTATCACAACCAAGCATGACGGAGCCAATGTACCGACCAGCAAATCGAAAGACCAGAATTGGGAAAATGCAGTGTATGCGACAGCATCAATCGGCTATAAAGACATGGCATTCATTGATGCTTCTGTCCGCACTGACTGGGCACGTGTATATACTCAGTTCTCAGCCTTGGGAACTCCCAACCATTATACCTACTACAGTGTGGGTGGTAATGCATTACTGAATTCCATATTCGGTATACAAAGTGATGTACTCAACTATTCTAAAGTGCGTATATCCTACAGTGAAGTAGGAAACTCAATACCCAATTTGAGTTATGGAGGTATGTCCAAAAACTGGGGTTCGCAAATCACGGAAGCCTCCGGTTATCGAACCTTCTATAACCCATTGCCAGAGACCATGCGTTCTACAGAACTCGGAGTAGAAGCCCGCTTTTTAAACAACACCATTGACTTTGACCTTACGTTTTACAATACGATCATGTTGAATCAGTGGTTGCCTAAATCAGCGGCTACAGGAGGACAAATACCTCTGAACTCCGGTAAAATCAGAAACCGCGGATTTGAAACGACTTTAGCTTATAATTTTTCAAGACTCAACGGAAAGTTCATCTGGCGTACAGCATTCAATTATTCATTCAATAAGAATGTGATTCTTAAAACTTACGGAGAGAACTTAAATAAAGTGATGGAGACGACCCCTGTATATACCGGTGGGTTGAAGATCCGCTATGAAGTAGGTAAACCATACGGCGAATTGTACGGAAGAACATTTGCCTACGGATCAGACGGGAAAATAAAAACAGATGTCAATGGTGCTCCCATGATCAGTTCTAAGTACGACTGCTATCTGGGAAATGCCAACTCCCCGCATCATCTGGGTTGGAGTAACTCACTCAATTACAAAAACTTCTCTTTTTACTTCCTGATTGACGGTAAAATAGGTGGTACGGTTATCTCTTATACGGAAGCAAGATTGGACGCATACGGACTCTCGGAAAGAAGCGGAAAAGCACGTGACGCAGGTGTCACTTATCTGTCCAAATCCTCAGTAGGAGGGCAGCTTGTTATGAAGCCTGTTCAGGGAGTTGTCATGCCCGACGGACAAATAGCACCAGCCAAAGGTTACTACCAAGCTATCGGTCTTGGTGAACCGGCTTTAAGTGAATATGCCTACTCGGCTACCAACTTCCGTTTACGGGAAGTTTCATTTGGTTACACCTTCCGTAAATTGTTTAAGTTACCTATCGACTTAAGTGCTTCTCTGGTAGCACGAAATCTGTTCTTCTTATACAAAGATGCTCCGGTTGACCCCGATGTATCCGTATCCACAGCCAATAGTTACGGTGGTATTGAAGCATTCTCATTACCTACTACCCGCAGTTACGGCCTAAACTTAAAATTATCATTCTAACCACCTCTTCAAATTATTAGAGATATGATGAAAAACAAGAAATCTATATTATTCTCTTTCCTCTTAACGATGACATTAACAGCATGTTATGACTCATTGTTAGACTATGACGGAAATGCCTCAATCATCAACAGAGAAGACGGTACTTCTTCGAGTACAGGAATCTTAGCCAATGCAGAGCTTGCTTCCGAATTTCTCCGGACAGCACAGATGAGGGTTCTTGACTCACGAGAGCACAAATATCAGTATCAACGTAGCTTTATCAGTGATGACTATGCTGGTTATATGTCTGTTCCTCATAGTTTTGACGGACGCTTGAAATCGTCTCTATCTTTCTATGCGGATTTTGCCAGTGGTCCTACCGCAAATATGCAATGGGTAGCCCAGCAGGTTGTACCGGTAATGCGTTCTTCCGATACCCTTAAAATAGCTCCTTTAGGTGCATTTGCATCTATACTATTTTCTGATGAAGCGGTTCAGTATACCAATGTACACGGACCGATGCCGCTGAAAGATTACAAAGAACTGAAAGAAGACCATCCGCTGACTTACGAAAAACAAAGCGAAGTATACTCTCAGATATTCCGTGATCTGATTAAAGCCGATTCCATACTGGAAGTTTATCAGGAAGCCCCTACCAACAATATTGACGCTCTTATCGAGAAAACGGATATGGTGACCGAACAAACCTCTGCCAGTGCTATTGTCAAAATGTGGCGGAAATATGCTAATTCCCTCATTCTGCGTATGGCCATGACTACTGTTAATGTGGAAGGATATACCTGTATGGTCAACGGAGTCCCCAAAACGGCCCGCCAACTGGGAGAAGAAGCTGTTCAGCGTGGAGTTCTGGAAGCTGGTGATAAAACGATCGGATTGATTTGCGGAAGCGGAACAGATGTTGGATATCATCCTTTGTACAAGATAGCTAATAGCTGGGTAGACTCTCGCCTCAACGCAAGTTACCACAATATCTTAGTACGAACCCAGCACCCGATTCTCGAATTCTGGTTCGCTAAAAATGGCGGAGATATAAAAAATCAAGAGCAAAAAACATTGAAAAAAGAAACTGAATATGTCAGTATTCGTTCAGGAATCACATTGGATGTAGCCGGTGTTACCTCACAAAACTATCAATACTACTCCAAATTCAACCTGAATTTTGCAGGCGAGAAACTGGCATTATTCAAAACGGAAGAAGCGCTCTTCCTACGTGCAGAAGGTGCTCTGCGAGGTTGGAGTATGGGAGGTTCGGCACAATCATTCTATGAAGCCGGAATCAAAGAATTCTTCGATAAACACTCTATGTCGGGCAGATATGATGAATATATGGCCTGGAGAGGCATGGGAGATCAGACGGTCTCTTCCACCCTGAAAAACGAAGCTATTTATCGTGACTGGTATGATGCAGACAATAATCTGCCATTATGGTCAGGGTACTATCAGCTCAACAATGCATGGTACTTCCCTGCTAACGCTGACAACAATCCCTATTACCATAATCCGGATGAGGATAAAGAACAGGCATTGCAGAAAATCATTACCCAGAAGTGGATTACGCTGTTCCCAATGTCACTGGTTGCCTGGACCGACTATCGCCGTACCGGATATCCGTTGCTCATCCCTGCCTGTCCTTATGCTTACGGATACTCTGACGGCTCATTGGAAGAACCGCGTTTTAACTGGATAACAGGAGAAATCTTAACCGAAGGAGTTACTGTCCGGAGAATACCTTACAATTCCAGTGATTCGGAAATTGTAGAAGAAGTAGAACTCACCGCAAAAGAAGCGCTCAACTCTGAGACAACCGGTATCAGTATGGACGATTGGCAGGGAACACGCCTGTGGTGGGATGTAGCAAACAGAAAAAAATTACAATAAATCTTTATTAATTCACTAAATCCTAATAGTTATGATGAAATTCAGAAACCTATTTGCATCGATTGGCCTATTGGCATCTATCGGTACGATGGCTCAGAGTATTCCAACACACGACATGTACGTGGACTTCGGAATAACAGACAAGAACAAGATGATTGAAGCTCTTGACAAATGGACACCCGGCAGTTCTTTCAGTGACGATCCGGCATATATGGATGATAATTTCTTTATCTCACGTGTTCCCTTGAAAGAACGTTTCTGGAACAATGAAACAAAAGCTAATAAAGATCTTACAGATGCAAATAACAAAAATCTTTGCTGGTGGGCTCCTATCGGTGAAATGACCAAAAAGTGGGGGCCACTTCCCCGTTACAATTTTGAAGCAGACAACTTCAATATGTGGCAATACATCAACATCCATGGTAACTGGTCTAACTCCTGGTTCCGTGTACCGGGTGCATTCAATGACGTAGCTCACAAAAATGGTGTGAAAACAGGATGCCTCTATTTCATAGACTGGGCTGCTTCGGTAACCGAAAGCAGTGAGGCCGGAAAGTTCCTCGGACAACTTTGCGCCAAAGACGGAAGCGGTAACTTTAAATATGCCCGCAAACTGATCCAGTTCCTGAAATATTATGGTATAGATGGTATCGGCATCAACCCCGAAGGATATTGGTCTTCTACACTGAACGAAAACTTCTCTTCTTTCCTGGCAGAGTGTCATAAAGTAGCGAGAGAAGAAAACTGGCCGTTCCACGTAGACTGGTACGCTTTCGTTTCCAATTCCGGTGGTCTTTCAGATAACGGATGTAGCCTTGGAATCGGTGAAAACGATAAATGGTTCCAGAAAAACGGAGAACCTGTTACAGATGTATTCTTCCTGAACTATAACTGGGGAGAAAACCAACTGATAAAATCAGCAGAAGCAGCCAAAACATTGGGCCGTAGTACTTTCGATGTATATGCAGGTTTCGACCAGCAAGGACGTGGTTACGGTTTAAGATGGTCAGCATTGATGAGACAACCTGTTTCAGTAGTAGTATGGGGAGCACACGACCGTAGCCAGTTGTATGCCAGCTCTACAGAAGGAGGTACTTCCGACTTAGCCATTCAGAAAGAGTATCAGACCAAACAGGAACTGCTGTTTACCGGTGGTACACGTAATGTTCTGAATACCCCGCCTGTAACTGATGCACAAGTAACAGCCAACTTAAGCCAATTAAAAAACTGGCACGGATATTCTAAAGCTGTTATTGAAGAGAGTGCGCTGACAGAAACTCCTTTCTTTACACGTTTCAACTTAGGTAACGGTATGTTCTTCAAGAAAGACGGAGTAACTACCTTCGATCATAAATGGTACAACATCGGTATACAAGACATGCTGCCAACCTGGCGCTGGTGGATTGACAATGGTGACGGCCAGACAGTTCCTACCGATGCTATTCAGTGTGATTTCACTTTTGACGATGCATGGTTCGCAGGTTCCTGCCTGAAAATACATGGTGCTACTGCACATTCTGATATCCGTTTGTTCCGTACAAAATTCAATGTAGTATCCGGAGAGGATAAATTCTCCCTAACATTCAAAGTCAACAGCGGAACTGATCCTAAAATGAAATTGATGGTATCCAAAGAAGGCCATGCCAATACGTTTGCTTATTATACTATTCCGGCAGAAGGTATCGCACAAGGCGAATGGACAACCATCACTGTCAACGCATCCGAATTAGATTTACAAGCCAATGATGTTATCGGATGTATCGGATTATCTGTAGCCGGTACTGATAGCAATTATGAAACACTGTTGGGTGAACTCTCATTCGTTCCTTCAGACTTTAACAAAACACCGGTACGTCCGACTATCGCCGCAACGAAAGTAATGAAACGCGTATATAACCGTGCAGATTTCAAAATTACATTTAACTCTGCATTCACCGGTGACAGAAAACCAGAATATGAAGGATGCCCGATCTACAATGAAGAAGTAAACACTTCTTATTTCGAGATTTACGTGAAACAAAAAGATGTTACTCCATTCGTAGTGACTACTACCACTTCATGGGCTGCCTATGTTGTAGATGCTCCACTTAAAAACACAACAGATCCGACTTTCCAGGTTGGTGTACGTGCTATCGGTCTGGATGGTAAAAAGGCTTCGCCAATTGTATGGAGTGATGCTCTTGAAAGTGATCTTGCAATTATTGAAACCATCAATATCGACAAGGATATCATCAAACCGGGAGAAGAATTCACTATCGGATTTGAAGATCCTAATCATGCCGTATCTAAGTTCCAGATATACAATTCACTGACAGGAGCAGAAGTTAGCTCCAATGATGTGGCCGCCTTATCTTTCACAACTTCACTACCCGAAGAAGGTACCTATGATGTTAAAGTAACCAGTGAAGGCAAAGAGAATATGACCCGTGGCTTGCTCCTTATCTCTAAAGAAGAAACAGGACGGTTACCGGAAGTAACTAATATCCTTGCAGACAATACTGAACCCAAAGCCGATACTCCGGTGAAACTCACGGCAGAGATCAACGAAGGTGTAACCTACAATGATGCCGACTGTAATGTATCACAAGCACTTTATATGAAAGAGCCTTACCAATTGACCGTAAACAGTGGTGTACTCAGCAATTATCAAACGACATCATTCGGACTGTGGTTCAAGGTTGAGAAGTTTGAGCATGCATCTTTAGGTACTCTTTTGATGACCAAAGTGAACAGAAACTATTCTGGTACATGGACAGAACAGGTATGGGGTGAGATGTGGACAGCCATCCGTCCTTTTGACTACAGCAAATATGCAAATGCAGAAAATGAACTGTCTGTATCTGTAGATGCTCCTCCTGCAGGTACTGCTAACTATGAGCACAATGCTGAAGTAGATGGTATTACGACAGGATATTCACTGACTCCGGGAGTTTGGTATCATGTTTGTGTGGTTAAGAATGGTAAAAATGTGAAGATGTATCTGAATGGCAAGAAGGTGTTGGATGTAACATCCAGAGGTAGAGGTCCAAAAGACTGGCAAGGTGCTAACTTCTATGTAGGCGGCAACATGACCAACCTCGCCAGCTTCACCGGATGGGTAGACGAAGTACAGATCTGGGACAAGGCTCTTACTGATGCCGAAGTACAGCAGTCAATGAAGGGATATAGAATTGCTCCTACCGGTCTACAGGGATACTTCACTTTTGAAGAGACTCAGACCGATGACGATGGTAATACATATTTCCCCAATAAGGGTAAGAACTCCACACTGGTGAAAGGTGCTTATATGACAATCAGTTCTGTAGTCGATAAGAAAACAATCGATACTCCGCAGAATCAGTTATCTACCGCATTGGGTGTTCCGTCAATCACCGGTGTAAGAAAAGTTACTTTTGAATCAGCCAAATGGATTTTAGAGGGTGCATCTTTCACTCAGGATAGCAACACATCTGCTACGGCTTCTTATGCTAAAGAGGGTGAATTCCCGGTTAGTCTGACACTGACCAATTCCTGGGGAACTACAACCAAAACGATCAACGACTATATTGTAGTAAAAGGTGGTGTAGGTATCAAAAACGAGGTAGTAGAAGATCTGAGCATTTATCCGAATCCGTTCATGGAATATGCCAATATCATGTTCTCACAGGAAGGTAAGTATGACGTAAGAGTATGCGATACACAAGGTAAACTGATTACAGCCAAACAATATCATGCTGACAACAATGAGGTTTGCAAATTGAGTTTCGATGCTCCGAAGGGTGTGTACTATGTGATAATTTCAAGAGACGGTAAATGTGTCCGTTCATTCAAAGTAATAAAAGAATAATACCACCGATGTAACAGAAAGGGTGTGTCGTAACCCACACACCCTCTCCTTTCATTTTTTGAATCTGAAAATAACGAATATGAAACATCTTACATTAAGATTACTGTTCTACTTGGCACTCCCGTTGTTATGGGGTTGTAGTGACGACGACAACAGCCTTTCAGGACCGTCCACCAACGGTAGTCTGATAGAATTTAATCCTACGGAAAACTACAAAGGTAGTTATGAGGTTCCTATTCAGGAATCCGGAGCCTTGCTGTTTATCAAAGTAGACGGTGTACAGCAAAGTGACGAATTCATTGTACGCAAAGCCGAAAATAACGAAGATTTGTACCTGGACTGGGGATATAAATATGCAGGAATTATCGGAGACGAATTAGGATATTACCAACGTACCTACCGTTCAGACACCATTATGGTGGGGCTCGGATTCAAAGATAACTGGACAGTAGGAGAATACGACCTGCTGTTGGTACGTGGTGATACTTACCAGAAACTGGATCGGTTTAAATTCTGCGTACTCAAAGATATCACAGTAGATCTGTCTCAGAAAGCAGCAGGTGTCATTAGAGTAGCAGCAGATGGCTGGCTCGATATTGCCACTTACGGTTCTATTGATTCACTGGAGTTTGTCAACAAAGCCACGGGTGAGATCATAGAAAGTATAGCCTCTACGTATAAAGCCGATGATGCAGAAGAATATCTGCCTATCAAGTTCTCGTATGAGAAATACCCGACAGGAGAATATGAAATGTACATCAAACGCTGGGATTACGGTTTCCGCCAGAAGATATGCGAATTTGATCTCTTCCAGTATGCATTTGTAAACTCCGATCCGATTGTGAAGGCAGAAGACGGAAATTACTATATACAATTCTACGTTTCTGATTTCGACGAAACGCGGGATACATATGCTATAGTAGATATCCCCGATCAGTCTTATTATTATGATGATGGTAAACTATCTAAGGCAAACTGGGATCCGGAAACGATGATTTACCGACTTAAACTCGACGATGCCAACTGGTTTGGTCGTAAGAAAGACGGTATTTCGTTCACAATGCAGCTAAGCATAAAAGGATTAGATATTACTGTGACCGGTCATAACAAACTACAGTTAAGCGAGTAATACTTTATTACAGACGCAAGGACACACAATTTGCAGAGAAAAATCCCCTACACTTCTGCAAAATGTGATGTCCTTGTTTTTTTTACACTTTCCACTAGGGAGACTTCCGGCTCATCTGCTTTAAAGATATAGGGGACGAAAACGTCGTCTGGTTTGTATAATCTATAAATTTAAAAGTATGATGAAAAACAATCGCATTCAATCCTCCATCCGGGATCCGGCAATTCTTTCCGTCTCAACGCGAAGTACACCATCCGGCAGTTTCGCAAACCATTCAACAGAATAAAAAAATCAAATACATATTATTACTATGAATAAAAATACTCTTTTCACATTATTAGTTCTCTTATTAACTTCATTTATCAGCGTAAATGCAAGTGAGAATAAAGCAATAGATATCCCGGCTGCTGTATGGCAGAGTAATAAATTAACTGCATATCGTCTTGAAGTTCTCGACAACTTGCTTGGCGAACGCGGTACCACCGACGAGCGCATAGGTAAATCTTTCACAATAGCAGCATGGGTTAATCTCAGAGCACTGCCTGCAGGAGGTATGTCTTATATCATGGGACATGGTGCCCAGGGACATTTCAACCAAAATGGAAGTCTGATACTTATGGCCAACAAAGATGGAGACTTCTATGTAAAAGGTAATAAAAAAGAATATTCATTAACCGAAAAAGTAAATGTTGGTGAGTGGATCTACCTCACTGTTGCCTACGATTATGACAATAACAGTATCACAGCCTACAAAAACGGAGAAATACTTGGAGCTACCGTTGAATTAGGAGATAGTAAACTGGAAATATTCGCAGATGATCCATGTATCTTCTATGTAGGCGGAAGTCTGTACGATGGTTTCTGTGATGAATTTCAGTTCTATAATAAAGCACTGACACAAGAAGAAGCCGCCCAGGCCATGATTGATGCCTCTACCGTAAACAGTATCACCGCACTCTACAATCTGAATGAGGAAGTAGACGGCACTACCGGAGCATTTGCCAATCAGATAGAGGGAGACAAAGCGAATATCAACGCAGTATACAATAAAATATCCGGTACAACAAAATGGCAAGGAGAGGGAGAATTCCCATATACTACCAGTACTCCCACATCTCCTACTCTGGTAGACGGACGTGCTTTCGCCATAACTCTGGAGCAACCTGCTACCGGCGGTTCTTTCGAGATCCGGAAAGACGGAGCGGCCATTACTTCCGGCGATAAATTTGAGAATGGCACTGTACTGAGCATTGTAGCAACTCCCGATGCTGGTTATCAGGTAAGTTCTATCCTGGTGAACGGTATGGCTATCGAAGGCACAGAGTTTACTGTATCAGTAACAACAAACGTTACTATTGAATTCACCGAAGCGGAAGTTGAATATTGTACTCCTACTTTCTCAAAAGGGCGCGAAGTGGGACACATCACATCGGCAACTACTACCGGAGCTGTCGCCAATCTGAATTACACAGACACAGGTACCGGAAATTATGATAACTACAACAAAATCGTAGACCGCTCTATGGCAGTCAGAACCGGACAAACGATTGAAGTAACTGTGCAGGCACAAAACGGCCGCTGGGGAGTTGAACGTATTTTCGTTGACTTGAATGGAGACGGCCAGTTCGGTGTCGACGAAATGATTATCAAATACGGAGATACAAGCAACAGTAATAATAATCTGAATAATGTTGTTGCAAGTTTCACTATACCGGAAGATTTCTCTGCAAAGAAAACATTGATGCGTGTACTCTTCACCGACGGTGATACTCAAGGTGGAGACAATGCATGTGGTACATATGTAGACGGTGGATTCTACGACTTTGAGATGCGCATAGTAGATGCAGCCTACGCAGTTACTTATGCCAATGCAACCCCGGATCTGGGTGCAATCAATGTAAAAGCAGGAGAAAACGCTATCAGTAGCGGTGACGAAATAGAAGCAGGCACCGAACTGACAATTGAAGTGGCTCCTAACGAAAATGTAAAGATTGCTTCTTTCACTATCAACGACGAAAACCGGTTGAGTGATTTGAAAAACAATACACTAAAGATTACTGCTACCAATTCTATTGATATCAAAGTATCATTCAAGAGCACGCAGTATACATTCAACATGGTAAATGTTACTCCGAACTCAGGTTCAGTAGCTGCCAAAAATTATGATACCCAGGCAGAAATTTCTGATGGAGATAAAATCAATGAAGGCGATTTCATCACCATCACCCTCACCCCTAACAAAGGAGAGAAAGTGATTGGTCTGAAAAACAATGAAGAGGCTGTCGACCTGAATAATGAAGTAGATGATTATGGCAACTATATGGAGTATTCATTCGAGGCGAAAGGGGATGTCAGCATCGAAGCTACATTCAGCAAACTGGTAGGAATCACATCTGCCAATGCCGACCTCACTGCTTACTATGACGCAGCAAGCCAAACATTGAATATCGGAGACAATGCAACAGCCGTTATTTATGATCTGGCAGGGAATGCAGTTATGAACGTTAGCGAAAAACAAAAGAAGCTGGCTGGTCTGAATAGCGGATGCTACATTGTTAAAGTAGAAGCATCCAATATAACAAAAGCATTTAAGGTAATAAAGAGGTAAATAGGTTTAAACCGGGAGTTCCCGGAGTTCAATTGAAGTAGAGAATGTATATTAACACTGTACATTTTCTACTTCTTTTTTTTAATGGCTAAACGATATATGTCAATATCCAATAAACTGTGTTATATTGATATGCCTCCCGTATCAATAGTATTTGTAATCATTCATAAATAAACCACCACTATATCTAACTCGCATTTCGTTAACATCGTTAATACGTTTTTTTAACGTTTAAAATTCACTTTACCAAAGTGTACAATTAAGCAGCACAAGAATGTACAAATTAGCAGGACAAAAGTGTACAATTAACACTCACTATAATGTACACTTTTGTCAGCCTTTAAATTCGAAAGCTTTATTCATTATCAACCAGTCAATTACATTAAAAGCAAAGACTCACATTTTATCTTTTGTTTCCTTTTATAAAAGTCTTGTTATTACTTTTTCGACAACTATATATTGACCTAATAAATCATTGGGATGTCTGTTCCTTTCTGATTTCCTAAAAAATAACGGAGGGGAACAAAACCTAATTATCTCTCGGTTCATTCTATATTCCACAGGAGTTTTCCGAATAAATCCATGTGCAGAAACCAGAAGCCCCGAATGAACAACTGGTTCATCCGGGGCTTCATTACCTTTATAAATAATTAATGGGACACGCTTATTACATATCTTTCAGTTCCCAAGCCAATGCACTGGCACCCAATACAGCAGCATCAGAATCTTTCAGTTCGGAAACCAACAATTTGGTTTTTCCTTTATAGATATTAAGCAGGTTATCTTCCATGGCTTTGTGGATCGGCTTCATAATGTAATCACCCGATTTTGCCAGACCACCAAACAATACAATCGCTTCCGGACTGGAGAACGCTATGAAATCTGCCAGTGCTTCACCAAGCAAAGTACCCGTGAATTCAAAAATTTCCTGTGCCAGTTTATCACCTTGCACTGCTGCATCATATACATCCTTAGAAGTAATGTTTTCAGCAGAAATATTACGCAAAAGGCTTGCATCTGTACGGGCAGCCAACAATTCACGTGCTGTACGAGCCACACCTGTAGCCGAACAGTAAGTCTCCAGACAGCCTTTACGACCACAACCGCACATACGTCCTGTACCACGACGAACAATCACATGGCCCAGTTCACCGGCAAAGCCGTCATGACCATAAACCATCTGTCCGTTGATTACGATACCGCTACCTACACCTGTTCCCAACGTAATCATGATAAAATCTTTCATACCACGGGCAGCACCATATGTCATTTCGCCTACAGCTGCTGCATTCGCATCATTGGTTAATGCAGTAGGAATGCCAAGACGTTCTTCAAACATTGCAGCCAGAGGGATAATGCCCTTCCACGGCAAGTTTGGAGCAAACTCAATTGTTCCGCTATAATAATTTCCATTAGGAGCACCGATACCGATACCTTTTATTTTTTCAACCCCGCCCTGTGAGATGATAAGTGGAAGAAGGTTTTTGCACACTTCGTCTACATACTCTTCTACTGTAGAATAGGCCTGAGTTTTCACCGAGCCACTTGCTATAATAGTTCCACGTGCGTCTACAATACCAAAGACAGAGTTTGTTCCGCCTATGTCAATACCCACTACATAGGGCTTTTCCATGTTTGAATTCATGATAGTTCGTTTAAAAGGGTTAGCTTATTAAATATTTATTGCACACAAATTACGTAAAGAAGATTGATTCGGCAAAATGTTTTTGAAAAAAAGTTCACTCTGTTTGCAACTTTTCGTATCTTACGTGCGTCTAATAGATGAAATTATAAGAAAATAAAAACTAAACAAAGGAAATTGTGATATACCTTAAAGACATTAACAAGACCTACTACAACGGAGCACCTCTCCATGTACTCAAAGGTATCAACCTCGATATCAAACGGGGTGAGTTTGTATCCATCATGGGGGCATCGGGCTCTGGAAAATCCACCTTACTAAATATACTGGGCATTCTGGACAATTATGATACCGGCGAATATTACCTGAACAATGTATTGATAAAGAACCTCAGCGAAACGAAAGCTGCAGAATACAGAAACCGGATGATCGGGTTTATTTTCCAATCTTTCAATCTGATTTCTTTTAAAAATGCAGTGGAAAATGTAGCCCTCCCGTTATTCTACCAGGGAGTGGGACGTAAAAAACGGAACGCTTTAGCACTGGAATATCTCGACAAACTGGGACTGAAAGACTGGGCACATCACATGCCAAACGAAATGAGCGGTGGGCAAAAACAACGTGTGGCAATAGCACGGGCACTAATCACCCAGCCACAGATAATCCTTGCCGATGAACCCACCGGAGCATTGGATAGTAAGACTTCCGTTGAAGTGATGCAAATCCTGAAAGACCTTCACAAAACAGGAATGACTATCGTAGTAGTGACCCACGAAAGCGGTGTGGCCAACCAGACCGACAAAATAATCCATATCAAAGACGGAATTATCGAAAAGATTGAGGAGAATCTAGACCACGATGCATCGCCTTTCGGACAACACGGAATAATGAAGTAAAGATATTTACGATTGGACGATTGACAATTTACGATTGAAAAATCTTTGTAAATCATAAAGCCAAGGGACAGTCGTAAATACAAAAGTAATTTCAATCGTCTAATTGTAAATCGTTAAATCGTAAATAAAATCATGTTTGACATTTGGCAAGAAATATACGGTACCATCAAGCGGAATAAACTTCGTACCTTCCTCACCGGATTTGCTGTGGCATGGGGAATTTTTATGCTTATCGTGCTGTTAGGAGCAGGCAACGGATTAATACATGCCTTTGAGCAATCGTCTTCGGAAAGGGCGCTGAATTCCATAAAAATATATCCGGGGTGGACAACCAAATCATACGAAGGACTGAAAGAGGGACGAAATATCCGGCTGGACAACAAAGACCTGGATGTGACAAAACAACAATTTCAGGAAAACGTAATCAGCGTCGGTGCAACTCTGTATCAGAGTAGTGCCAACCTCAGCTTTGGCAAAGAGTATGTCAATCTGAGTCTTACAGGTGTATTTCCCAACTTCCCGGAAGTGGAAACTGTAAAACTGTCCGAAGGAAGGTTTATCAACGAAATGGATATACAACAACGCAGAAAAGTTGTTGTTCTTAACGTCAAGACAGCCGATATACTCTTCGGGAAAACCCATATAAACCCCATCGGGCAAAATGTGAAGACCGGAGGTATCGTCTATCAGGTGATAGGACTATACAAAGATCAGGGAGACAATAGCTCAAGCGATGCCTATATCCCTTTTACTACCCTTCAGATTATTTATAATAAAGGTGATAAACTAAACAACATTGTGTTTACCACCAAAAATCTGAAATCAATAGAAGACAACGAAGCCTTTGAAACACAATACCGTAAAGTGCTAGGAGCAAATCACCGCTTTGATCCCACAGATAACAGTGCTATCTGGATATGGAATCGATTTACCAATTATCTGCGGAACATGGGTGCAATGAATATGCTTCGGATTGCCATCTGGGTAATAGGTATCTTTACGCTGCTAAGTGGCATTGTGGGGGTATCAAACATTATGCTGATTACCGTAAAAGAACGTACCCACGAATTCGGCATCCGCAAGGCCTTAGGAGCCAAACCGGGATCTATCTTATGGCTTATCATCGTAGAGAGTATCGCTATAACAACTTTCTTCGGATACATAGGTATGGTAGCGGGCATTGCCGTAACAGAATGGATGAACAGTGCTTTCGGAAACCAGCAAATGGACAACGGCATGTGGTCGGAGACAGTATTCTCCAACCCGACGGTGGACCTAAACATTGCCATACAAGCAACTCTGACGCTGGTAGTTGCAGGAACACTGGCAGGATTTTTCCCCGCACGCAAAGCGGTTAGTATCAGCCCGATTGAGGCACTGAGAGCGGATTAATAATATTTACGATGGACGATTTACAATTTAAGATTAAAAGATCTTCGTAACTTAACGGAAATCCGAGATAAACAAATGAGGCATGAGGGAAACAGAATATTCTTTTGTCGTTTAGCTCATACCAAATAATATAGCACTTAGTAAATAATAAAGATGCGAATAGACATGGACACGTGTGAGGAAATCCTCATCACGATAACAAGAAACAAAACCCGAAGCCTGCTTACGGCATTCGGTGTATTCTGGGGTATTTTCATGCTTGTGGCACTCATTGGTGGCGGACAGGGTATGCAAAATGCAATGCAAGTACAATTTGAGGGGTTTGCTACCAACTCGGGATTTGCCTGGCCCCAACGTACAGGTGAGGCTTACAAAGGATTTAGTAAAGGCCGTTGGTGGAGTATGAACATCGATGATATTGAACGGATACGTGAAAATGTAGAAGGCATCGAGCTTATTACTCCTTCCATTGCCCGCTGGGGGGCTAAATCCGTGCACGAGGACAAAAAGTTCGACTGTATCGTAAAAGGTCTGCACCCCGAATATGAAAATATCGAAGCACAGGATATCGCACTCGGACGATTTATAAACGATGTGGATATCCGTGAGGCACGCAAAGTGTGCGTCATCGGAAAGCGTGTATACGAAAGCCTGTTCACCCCGGGAACTGACCCGCTGGGGAAATACATACGTGTAGACGGAATTTACTACCGTGTCATCGGCATGTCGGCAGCAGAAGGAAATATCAATATTCAAGGACAGTCGTCAGAATCGGTTATACTACCCTTCACCACCATGCAACGGGCCTATAATCTGGGACGTAACATAGAGCTGGCCTGCTTTACAGTGAAACCCGGACTGAAAGTGACCGATATACAACCGGAAGTAGAACGTATCATTAAAGAAGCACACTTCATATCGCCGGACGACAAACAAGCAATCATGGTACTGAACACAGAAGCCATGTTTTCAATGATGGACAACTTGTTCACGGGAATACGCATTCTTATCTGGATGGTGGGACTGGGTACACTGCTGGCAGGAGCAATCGGGGTATCGAATATTATGATGGTGACTGTCCGCGAACGTACAACCGAAATTGGAATTCGCCGTGCCATTGGTGCACGCCCCAAAGATATTCTCCAGCAGATTCTCTCCGAAAGCATGGTACTGACCACTGTAGCCGGAATGATGGGAATTTCATTTGCCGTGCTGGTGCTTCAGGTTATGGATCTGACGATTACCAGTGACAGCGGAAGGTCTTTCGGCTTTCAGGTGACATTCGGCTTAGCCGTAGGTACTTGCCTACTACTTGTCACGCTGGGCATGCTGGCAGGACTGGCACCTGCTTACCGGGCAATGGCTATAAAACCGATAGAGGCTATCAGGGACGAATAACAGATACGTGGGCCAAAGAAAAGTGAAAAACAAGAATAAAATAAAAATCAAAAATAAAACTAAAATGAAAAAGTTTCTGAAAATCACATTGTTAGTACTCCTAGCAGCCGGTATTATAGGGACATTTGTATTCCTGTGGATGAAATCAAGACCCAAAGTTGTTGTATACGAAACCGTAACAGCAGAGGTGGCCGACCTTCAAAAAACAACCGTAGCTACGGGAAAAGTAGAACCACGCGATGAAATTCTTATCAAACCCCAGATCTCCGGTATCATTGACGAAGTGTATAAAGAAGCCGGACAAAGTATCCGCAAAGGTGAAGTGATTGCCAAAGTAAAGGTAATCCCGGAACTGGGACAGGTAAACTCCGCCGAAAGTCGTGTGCGCCTGGCGGAAATAAATGAGAAGCAGGCACAAACAGACTTTGACCGTATTGAGAAACTATTCAAAGACAAGCTGATCAGCCGAGAAGACTTTGAGAAAAGCGAAGTAGCACTGAAACAAAGCCATGTGGAAGTGCAAACAGCCAAAGATGCTCTCGAAATCATCAAGGAAGGCATTACCAAAAACAGTGCTTCACTTTCCAGTACACTGATTCGCTCTACAATAGACGGACTGATCCTGGATGTTCCGGTAAAGGCCGGTAATTCGGTTATCATGAGTAATACGTTCAATGACGGAACGACTATTGCTACGGTGGCCAACATGAATGACCTGATCTTTAAAGGCAAGATAGACGAAACGGAAGTAGGCCGTATCCACGAAGGTATGCCCGTAAAACTGACTATCGGTGCATTGCAGAACCTGACATTCGATGCTATACTGGAATACATTTCACCAAAAGGTGTGGAAGAAAACGGAGCCAATCAGTTTGAGATAAAAGCAGCGGTAGTCGTTCCGGATAGTGTACAGATCCGTTCGGGCTACTCGGCCAACGCAGAGATTGTGCTTCAACGTGCCCAGCAGGCATTGGCGGTGCCCGAAAGCGTGATTGAATTCAGTGGTGACTCTACATTTGTATATATAATGACAGATTCCGTACCAGAACAGAAATTCCAGCGCAAACCGGTTATAGCCGGCATGAGTGATGGTATCAAGATTGAAATTAAAAGTGGCGTAACAGCCAAAGACAAAATCCGTGGAGCGGAAAAGAAAGATAAGAAGTAAAATCAATAACAGGAAATTATGAAAAAAGGACTTATTATATTCTCTCTTGCCACACTCTATGCCACCAGTCAGGCTCAAGAAGGGTGGACGCTACGCCAATGTATCGACTATGCCATCGAGCACAATATAGAAATTCAGCAAACAGCTAATGCTGCCGAACAAAGTGCTATAGAGGCAAATACGGCAAAGTGGGCAAGGTTACCGAATTTGAGTGGCTCGGCAGGTCAGAGCTGGAGCTGGGGACGTTCGGCTTCACCGGTAGACAATACGTATAGTGACATCAATAGTGGTAGTACACAATTCGGTCTTAGTACCAATGTCCCACTATTTACCGGACTGCAACTACCCAATCAGTATGCCCTTAGCAAACTGAATTTCAAAGCTGCTATTGAAGATCTGAATAAGGCAAAAGAGGATGTTGCTATTAATGTGACCTCTTCTTATCTACAGGTTTTATTTAATATGGAACTCAATAAAGTAGCAGCCAGCCAGGTTGAACTCAGTAAAGAACAATGCAAACGTATTACCCGCCTGGCCGAAGTAGGAAAAGCGTCGGCAGCTGAAGTAGCTGAAGCTAAAGCACGGGTAGCACAAGATGAAATGAGTTTAGTACAAGCTGAAAACAATTACCAATTGGCTTTACTGAATTTGAGCCAATTGCTGGAACTGTCTACTCCCAAAGGATTTTCACTCGCACAACCAGATACTCTTGTAGATTTCGCCCCGCTGACCCCACCGGATGATATATATACAGAAGCATTGAGTAATAAACCGGGTATCCGGGCTGCACAACTCCGCTTGGAAGGTAGTGAAAAGAGTATACGCATCGCACAAAGTAACTACTACCCACAACTTTCTTTCGGAGCGAATTTGGGAACGAATTTCTATACACTAAACGGATCTGCCGAGCACAGTTTCGGATCTCAGTTGAAAAACAATCTGAATAAAGGCATCGGATTCAATCTGAGTATACCACTGTTTAACCGCTTGGCTACCCGTAACCGCGTTCGCAGTGCCCGACTACAGCAAACCAATCTCGCCCTGAAACTTGATAACACTAAAAAGGTGCTTTACAAAGAGATTCAACAGGCATGGTACAACGCTATAGCTGCCGAAAGCAAATTCAACAGTAGTACAGCGGCCGTCGCAGCCAACGAAGAGTCTTTCCGCCTGATGAGCGAAAAGTTCGATAACGGGAAAGCTACTTTCGTTGAATACAACGAAGCCAAACAGAATCTGACAAAATCGCTGTCGGACAAGATACAGGCAAAATATGATTATCTGTTCCGTACCAAGATTCTCGACTTCTACAAAGGAAAGGCTATTGAGTAACCAATAATATCAGTATCTTTGCTTCATAAACAAAAAAGCTGTCTATGAAGCAAAGGTTACTCCTATTACTGATTTTCCTGCCGACCGCTCTGCTTGGTCAACAAAAGATTATCTTCCCTGATGATTTTAATACAGGCCTGAATGGAAAGGATGTAACCATTACCAATCCGCTCATTATCACGGATACCCGGCAATTAAGTTCTAATGGTATATTGGTTTTAGCCGCCGAACGCATACAGTCTGCCACAGAAGAACATGAACCGGGGGAAGAAATGTATGCTCAATGGCAAAAAGAGTTCCCTAAGCGCATACTATCCCTTAAAGTAGATAAAACAGCTTTTTACCGTACCGGACAACAAACCACCAACCTCACGGGAACAGTATCTGTCAATAACGGCACTTATACAATCATCCCCAAAATGGCTCCTTCCTTCGTAGGTAATGAGCGTACCACTCACCCCCGGAAAGTAACAGCACCACACAACCTGAAAATCGCCAGCTTCAACCTGAACTTCTACATTGCTAATTCGTCATTGTGGAATCCGGACTACGGTGCAGCCAACCTGAATGAGTTCACACGCCAGCGTACTAAAATACTTGCAGCTCTCAAAGCAATAAATGCAGACATATACGCACTCTGCGAAGTTGGTGAAGGACAAACGGCCGTGCAGGATATTGTGAAAGGATTGAATGACATAGCCGGAACAAACCGGTATGCTTATACAGACAATGGGGATACGAAAGAAAGTACGTATACTAAGAATGTATTTGTTTACAACACGGATAAGGTAGAACCTTATAAAGAAGTCCTCACCATTGGTTCATACCTCAAACTCCGTCATGTAGCACAGGCCTTCAATCTGAAAGAAAACCAGGAAAGGCTGATTATCTCATTGAATCATTTTAAGTCGAAATCGTCTGGTAGCGGCACCGATGCCGATCAATATGACGGACAGGGGAAATCAAATAATCAACGGAAAGCAGAAGCCTACACATTGGTCAACGAACTGAATGCACTAACCAATTATTACGAAGACCCGGATATACTGATACTGGGAGATCTGAATGCATACTCCAAAGAAGACCCGATACGGATACTTACAAATACTTCTTTAGTGAACTTGCTGGAGCATTTCTCTCCGCAGGATTATAGCTATGCCTACAATGGAGCTATCGGCTATCTGGATCACTCCATAGCCTCTGCCAGCATGAGCAAGCAGGTAGTAGATGCAGCGCCCTGGCATATCAATGCAGATGAACAAAGTAAATTTGGTTACAAAAATGCCATAAACTATTCGCCGGATCCCTATCGCTGTTCTGACCATGACCCTATCATTACCACTTTAATGCTGGACCGTGCTACGGGCATTTATACTCCGGGGAACGGATATAAAAACAGAATTCAGATATCTGGCAACCCACATGACGGATATTTCACTCTGCAAAGCGAACGTATAGACAAAGTAGAAATACTTAGCATCAGCGGACAAGTGCTTTTCACAAATACACCTGCCGTAGCAGGTAATTATTTCATTCTACCAACCGGCGGACTCATGGGTGGTTTTTATATCATTCGTGTTTACTGCAATAATTATTGCATTACAGATAAAATTGTACTTCCATAAAAGAAAGTATACACTGAAAAACGAAGCTCCGCGTTACCAAGAAAGTAACGCGGAGCTTCGTTTTTATTTTTATTACAAATATTTTTAATAAGCAAATGCTATCAGATTTGAATTATAGTCAACTCTGTTTACCACATTCATAGTCCAGTCACTCTCCGATTTATTCCACTTATAGTTCATATAGGCAACCGGCATGTTTTGTTCATTCAACTCATAAACCGTCTTCTCTACTGAATCAATATATGCTTTGCGACTCTCATTCCAACGTGCATATTCCATTGTGATTTCATTATTGGTGTACAAATAAGTAATCTTAAAATACGGAGTCCATTTGTCATGACTACCATCCCACTTAAATGCCTCTTTTGCAGTCATTCTATTCTGATCATCATAAGAAAAATCATATTTCATATGACGATAAAGCGAACCATCCATACGATAGATAACCTTCGACGTAACTAAGTCACCCTCTTTAACTTCATTCGTTACAAAGTTCGTATCCTGTGCTTTTAACTCTGCATTTACAACACCTGTAATTGTCATCACTACTAAAACAATCATTCTGAAAAATACTGTAGTTTTCATAATCGTATATTTTTTATTAGTTAAATTTTTTCCTGTTTATATATTAGACGTATTGACTTATTCAAAGGTTGCATCACTTTCTGTTTTTTTTCGTTTTTTATTTGATGACCGCCTTCGTAATATATAAATGCAAGAGGTGTGCCAGAATAATAAAACACTGATAACCAACAACATAAAGTAAATCCTTAGTGTACGAAAATGAACACATGTACGCTTATATGCGGACAGTGTACTATTTTTAATTATCTTTGCCTATTGTTTTATGGAACAACAAAAAGAATATAGAAGTATCGTAAAAGCTACAGCCCTCTTCGGAGGCGTACAGGCTTTTCAGGTTCTGCTTACTTTGGTACGTACCAAAGTGGTGGCATTGCTTCTTGGTGTAGACGGTGTAGGCCTGTTAGGAATGTTCAACAATGCCATAAGCATGGTACAAAGTATAACGGGGTTAGGTATCAATCAGGGAGGTGTCAAAAGCCTCTCCTCCGCCGGAGATCCCCGTAAAGCTGCACAAATAGCAACTCTAATCCGGCAAATGAGCTTATATGCCGGATTACTCGGTGCAGTGGTGGTGCTTGCACTTTCTCCATGGCTATCACAATGGAGTTTCGGAACGCGAGACTTCACAGGAGCATATATGTGGCTCGCCTGTACCATCTTATTTGACACGCTAACCAAAGGAGAACTCGCCATATTTCAAGGATTCCGACGCCTCCGTATTCTGGCACAAGCCAATCTACTGGGTGCATCTGCAGGACTTCTTATCTCACTACCTATTTACTATATATGGAGAACAGACGGTGTTGTGGTTGCTATTATACTCTCTTCCATTTGTGGTTACTTTGCTACACTGCTGTTCCGCGACAAACAAAAAGTGCCACCTTTATCTGTTCGTCAGGAAGGTAAAAGTATCATCACAATCGGAGCCATGCTTACCATCAGCGGTTTTGCCAGTACATTGGTCAGCTATCTATTCAATATCTACCTTAGAAGTCACGGTGGATTGGAAGATGTGGGTATCTACCAGTCCGGGTTCGGACTGATAGACAAATACATCGGGCTTATCTTTGTGGCAATGAGTACCGACTACTACCCCCGACTGGCAGCCGTTCATAATCAAAACACAAAGCTCAGTTCCATAATGAATCAGCAGACCATAGTATCACTGCTGATACTGTGTCCGGTTATCACAATCTTTCTGCCAACAGCACCTCTGATTGTCCGCCTGCTACTGACCAAATCGTTCCTACCGGTCATTCCTTTTCTGTCATGGGCCATCTTAGGTATGATCTTTAAAGTGGTTTCTACCAGTATGGGATATATACTTATCGTTAAAGGAGCACACCGGTTATTTCTTGGTACCGAATTATTTTCATGGAGCACTATACTAATAACCAATATCATAGGATATACTTTATGGGGAATTGAAGGAATAGGCATTGCTTTTTTATTCAGTTATGTCTGCTATCTGGCAATAGTGGGAATTACCTGCAGAAAAATCTTCAAGATTGTATTTAACCGGGAAGTATTATACCTATTTCTCTTTACCAGTACATTAGCTATAGCCAGTTTTATTTCTGTACGCTATCTGGTACCTGTTAATCCTTGGTACGGCTATGCAATATGTATGTTATTAATCACATTCTCCTTATGGATTGCCATAAAAAGACTATGGCAGCATATTAAATAAATTACTATTTTTGCATAATGAAGCCATTACTAAGTATAATCATTCCTTTTTATGGAACGGCAAATAAAAAAATGCTGGAACGTTGTATTACTTCCATCCGCAATCAGGGTATGGAAACAGAGGACTACGAAATACTCATTGAGGATGATAATGGCAAAGGATTGGGTGGAGCGCGTAATATTGGTATTGGTAAAGCCCGGGGAGAATATCTGTTATTTATAGATGCGGATGACTATCTATTTCCGGGAATGCTGGCACAATGTATAGTTCTGCTAACACAACATCCGGATATGATATCTTTTGGATTTCAACAAGTATCACACTCCAATGAAGCAGTTAGAAGTAAAGAAGAAGTTACATTTAAAACCTACCCGACAGGAGCTGCATTTATGAATGAACATAATTTCATGGGTACAGCCTGGAGGCATCTTTTTCTAAGAGAATGGCTTCTCAAACATCGGCTTGTATTCCCTGAAAATGCCTATCACGAAGACGAAGCATTCGTGGCCAAAGCCTATTTCCATGCCGGAACTACTATCATAACAAACTTGACAGTATATGCCTATTATCAGTGCCCCCATTCTATTTTGCACAAGCAGGATGTAACCAACCGTACTCAACGGATACAGAATTTCCGGCAAATACTGACAGATCTGAAAAACTATCTGAAAGAGACAGCTGCAGAAGCTTCTTCACAGCAACAACGGGCGCTACAAAGGAGAATTCATTTCCTCACGATTGACTATATATTACAATTAATACACAACCATTATCCACTTTTGGGATATCCTGCGGCTCTAAAAGAATTAAAAAAACATCAGTTTCTTCCATTACCAAATGAAAAATACTCATGGAAATACTCTGTAGCCCGAATACCCCTCAATCTTTTTGCACTGCTATGAAAATACTACTTCTCGGTGAATTCAGCAATATCCATTGGACCTTAGCAGAAGGACTCCGCATATTAGGACATGAAGTGTGTGTTGTCTCAGACGGCAACCACTGGAAAAATTATAAACGGGATATCTCTCTGTTGCGCCCAACAAATGGAAAAATAGATGGAGTCAAATATCTGGCAAAGGTTTTATTATTGCTTCCTAAATTAAAGGGATATGATATCGTACAAATCGTTAATCCCTGTTTTCTGCATCTGAAACCGGAAAAGAGCCTGCCCATCTATCGTTTTTTACGGAAACATAATAAGAAGATATTCTTAGGTGCCTTTGGTACAGACCATTACTACGTAAAAACCTGCATGGAAACGAATGTCTTTAAATATTCTGATTTCAAATCTCAGGACAAATTCAGAGACACGCCTGTCAACCGTAAAATAATAAAAGAATGCCTGTACGGCGGAACAGCACGTGCCAACAAAGAAATAGCTCAAACCTGCAATGGCATCATAGCCTGCCTATGGGAGTATTATGTATCTTACACTTCATACTTCCCGGATAAATTAACGTTCATCCCACTCCCGATTGACTATTCTGACATTGTTAGCCGGGTACGGCCCGAACCCGAAAAAGTGAACTTTTTTATCGGTATTCAATCTGCACGAAGTGATATCAAAGGAACAGATATTATGTATCCCGTTCTCAAGGAAGTACAACAAAGATATCCGGACCGATGCTATATTACAGAAGCTATCGATACTCCCTATGATACCTATCAACGGTTAATGGATGACGCCGACGTACAATTAGATCAGTTATATTCATATACTCCTTCTATGAACTCTTTGTTAGCTATGGCAAAAGGGATTATCGTTGTGGGAGGTGGAGAAGAAGAAAATTATGAAATAATAAACGAGAAAGAACTACGTCCTATTATTAACGTATATCCTTCCGAAGAAGATATTTTCCGGAAACTGGAATTCATCGTGCAACATAAAGAACAGATTCCAATACTATCAGCACAAAGCATTGAATACGTAAGAAAGCATCATGACTATGTAAAAGTGGCACAACAGTATGCAGACTTTTGGGAAACACATTAATCCCCAGAATACGAACAGATTTATTCAAACTTATTGATTGCCGCAATCACATAGGCCACTTCTTCAACCGTCATCAGGGGAGACATGGGCAAGCTCAATTCTTCACGATGTATTTGCTCCGTCACCGGCAATGAAAGAGCAGCATATTCAGTCAAGGCCTCTTGTTTGTGCGGAGGAATCGGATAATGTATCTGTGTTTGTATTCCTTCCTCCGCAAGGAAAGTCTGCAACCTGTCACGGCAAGATGAAAAGATAGGGAAAATATGAAATACATGCTGCTGCCAGTCATCGACTCGTGGCAAGGTTAATTGCGTATTCTGAATATGCGTCATGTATTGAGAGGCAATCAGGCGACGACGTTCATTGTCAGCATCGAGACGCGACAGTTTCAGACGCAATACGGCGGCCTGAAGTTCATCCAGGCGACTGTTTATACCTTTATAAAGGTGGACATACTTTGCAGAAGAGCCATAATTGGCGATAGAACGAACCATCGCAGCAAGCGATTCATCATTGGTAGTCACTGCACCACCATCTCCCAATGCACCCAGGTTCTTCGCCGGATAGAAACTGAATCCGGCAGCATCTCCAAGGCTACCAGTACGTTTCCCGTTATAAATGGCACCATGAGCTTGTGCCGCATCCTCCACAACTTTGAGATTATGACGTCTTGCTATATCTTTAATGGGCTGCATATCAGCACATCTTCCGTATAGATGTACAGGAAGTATAGCTCTGGTTCGGGAGGTAATCAGGGATTCTATTTTTTCGGGAGCTATATTACATGACAACAAAGAAGGTTCACAGAAAACCGGCTTCATTCCGGCACGGATCACCGCTAATATAGAGGCAATGTAAGTATTGGCAGGAACAATCACCTCATCACCGGGCTGCATTTCTCCCAACTCGCAGTAAGCCATAAAGATAAGAGTCAATGCATCCAATCCGTTACCTACACCTACACAGCAGGTTGTACCACAATAATCAGCAAAAGCCTCTTCAAAAAGATGGTTTTCTTCTCCCTGTAAATACCAACCGGAACGAACCACACGAAGCATAACATCCGACATCTCCGGTTCGAAAGAATCGCTAATACGCTGTAAATCGAAATATTTAATCATCATCCACAGAGTCTAAACAAAGTTCATATGTATCATACATGACCGCACGTCCACCAAATCCTTCTTTCTGGAATATTAATCCCTCATTCAGATAACGTCCTCCATCTTCTACAGAAACTCCAAAATCAAAATAACGTTTCTCTGTATAAATTTGGTTTATCAGGCAGTCAAACAAAAGATCAAGTGCTCCCATATCCCGCCCTCTATCAGTAGAAGCAATATATTGGACATGAGCAACTTCACCAGAGATATACATCACACATCCTCCTACCGTTTCGTCTTTATCGAGTACCCGATAAAGTTTTATTTCTTCCGGGAACAGACGATTAAGGCGTACAATCTCCTCTAACGAATGTACCGGTAATCGATCATGACGTTGTTGCAGATTCTGCTCCAGAACAGGCCAGAAAGCACTAAAAGCGTCATCCTGGCAAATGCTTAATCCACTCATATGTGCAAGCTTCAGTTTTCGACGCCGAAGTGTGCTGAAAGGACAGCCTCCACCAGGCATTACAACCGAAGAGATCTTCCGCTCTGTCAGTCGGGCATTCAAGCGAAACAGGGCATACAAATCCTCTTCAGCAGGATATTTATGATATATAAAAGGAATAGTACGATAAACAATCCGCTTTATTCCGGAGGTTTCTTTCAGGTAACGGCACAAAAGATAAAATGCCTCCAGTACTACACTCGCACTTGCCTGATAAGCAAGAACGAACCCGCCATATGTCAAGCCGCCATGCGTACAGTAAGTATCACCCTCCATATTTCCCGGTAATAAAGCGAGCAATCGCCCTCCTTTATAAAACAGCAGAGAATAATCGGTGAAACGATCGGCATGATAATCCATATAATCACGCATAAACAAAAACGTACCATTTCTGGAGGCAGCCACAAAACTATCCCAAACTATCTTTTGGTCCGATGTATAACGGACAACGCTCAACTGTAAGTCTCGGATAGCAAGTGTCATTTCTTTATATATTCCAGGAATTCGTCGTATGAATTAATATAATTATCAAGGCAGTAGGGATGAGAAGCCAGAACAAGAACAACAGCATCCGGTGAAAAATTACTCATAACCTTCCACATTCCCGGCGGAATTAACAAGCCTTCGGAAGGAGAAGACAGATGATAGTGTTTACGTCCCGTTATATCTTCTGTCCAGATATCAAAACTACCGCTGACAGCCACAAGATATTCGGACAGCTCCGTATTGGCATGTTGTCCACGTTCCTGTCCTTCGGGTACATTATGTATCCAAAACACACGTTCAACAGGAAAAGGTATATCCTGTCCTACCTCAAGAAGGGTCAGACTCCCCCGTTTATCTGTAAATGTCTTTAAACGTTCCATAACTATATAGAATAACGATATTTAGCGGATATTATTATAAGTGGTACTTCAAATTTAATTCATACTATGCCAGTGTTTTATTGAAACGCAAATGATCGCAGATTTTCGCTGATTAGATGGCTTGCTACACTTAAGGGACAATATTCTTTGCGTAAATTTACGATAATCTGCGTTTCAATGATACGATCATTTAATTAGGATACAGTACTTACGAATAATAGTTTATAGTTAACTTTGCAGCCAGAAAATCAAGCTCTAACAAGAAGGGAGAAAGTTTATGCAAAGGTATCAACAAATTGCATTAAAATCAACAGTAGTCATCGGATGTATTATCATCATTGGCCTGACAGGGTTGTATCTGAGCCGTAACAAGATTATAAGACACTTGGTTGAGCAACGCCTCCAACAGGTAGAACAGGCATATGAATTGCAAATTCAATATGAAGATATACACCTGAACGGTTTTAATGAAATAGTGTTAAATGATTTTTCTATTGTTCCCAAAGGTCAGGATACCCTTCTCCATTTACAATCAGCAAATATTCGGCTCCGGTTTCAGACCATGATTACTAAAAAGATCGAGATAAATGATATAAAGGTAGATGGTCTATATATCCATTTCATCAAAAAGGACTCCACAGCAAATTATGATTGGCTTTTTATGCAAAGACACCCGAAAGTACAACAGTTGAAGCATGCCAAAAAGGAAGATTACGCACAAAAAGCCAACAGGCTTCTAAATCTGATTTTCGGCTTTCTGCCGGCCAATGGTGAATTAAACCGAGTTTGTGTTACAGAGCAAAAGGATAACAATTTCGTCACAATCACTTTCCCCTCACTTCAAATCAATAATAACCATTTCCATTCTGTGATAAAAGTACGTGAAGATACTCTTATCCAGTATTGGATTACTCATGGGGAACTCAACCACCATACACGTACACTACAAATTGAAATGTATCCAAAAGAAGGACAAGCAATTTCACTTCCATCTATTTCCCGACGATTTGATGCAAAGGCTGGCTTTGACACTTTATCTTGCAGCTTAACACAAAGCAATGATAATCGGGTGCTCTCACTCAGTGGCCGGGCAAAAGTCAGCGGGCTGACTATTTATCATAAAGCGCTCTCGCCGGAAATCATCAACTTAAACCAGGGACAGTTATCTTATCAAATCAACATTTCCGGACAAGCCATAGAGTTGGATAGTATGACTACCGTCACATTCAACAAATTAGATTTCCACCCATACGTACGGATAGAAAAACAAGAAGAAAATTGGCATTTCACATCTTCAGTAAACAAAACCTGGTTTCCTGCTGATGATTTATTCAGCTCACTTCCCAAAGGATTATTCAGTAACCTCAAGGGCATCAAAACAAGTGGTAACCTTGCCTATCGCTTTCTCTTGGATATAAATTTCGCTTCATCGGATAGTCTGAAATTTGAGTCAGAACTGAAAGAGAAAGATTTTCGTATATTGGAATATGGAGCTACCAATTTAAGAAAGATGTCCGATGAATTCGAGTATACAGCTTACGAAAATGGTCTGCCGGTACGTACATTTCCTGTCGGCCCCTCTTGGGAACATTTCACCCCATTAAACGAAATATCGCCTCTATTGCAGATGTCAGTTTTACAAAGTGAGGACGGGGCTTTTTACTATCATCGCGGTTTTTTGCCTGATGCGATGCGCGAAGCACTGATACACGATTTAAAAGTAAAACGTTTTGCACGGGGAGGTAGTACAATAAGTATGCAATTGGTCAAGAACGTATTTCTTACCAGAAATAAAAACTTTGCTCGAAAATTGGAAGAAGCCCTTATCGTGTGGTTAATAGAAACACAAAGGCTGACATCCAAAGAACGGATGTATGAGGTTTATTTAAACATAGTTGAATGGGGGCCAATGGTATATGGTATACATGAAGCTGCCGCTTTTTACTTTAGTAAACGTCCGTCACAACTGACGACAGAGGAAAGTATTTTTCTGGCTTCCATTATTCCGAAGCCAAAACATTTTCGCAACTCTTTCACTACAGATATGAAACTAAAAGAGAATCTGGAGGAGTATTACCGACTTATCGCCGGACGATTAGCAAAGAAAGGTTTAATAAGTGAATCTGAAGCTGCGGGAATCCAACCGGACATTCAATTGACGGGTCCCGCCAAAGATATAATAAAAGCCTACTCTTCAGAAAAAGAAGAAGAGGAAAATGAGACGGACGACAGCTATGAATAAACAGCTAAAAACAGTTATGCACTTCCCAAACAAATCATAAAACTCCTCTTTCCCTTATTTATATAGAAAAAGAGGAGTTTTTTAATTATCTATTTCCGGAATTACCAATCGTCCCTTTATAATCCCTGATTGATAAGAACTTCCCAATAATTTATCTTCTTGAACTACTTCCCCGTTCAGAAGAGCTGGAAGAAGAACTTCTGCTACTTGAAGATGAACTGGAGGAAGAAGAACTACGTCCGGACTGTCCACTGGAAACCGAACTACGACGACTATTACTTGGGGAAGTCGTTTCCCGGTTAGCTGAAGAGCTACTTCTGCGGCTACTGTTTCCGGAGTTTGTACTACTGTGGCTTGTACTGCTATTTACCCTGCTACTGCTGCCTGAAGTATTATTATCTCTTCTACTACCTGATGTACTTTCACGATTTGAAGATGAAGAACTACTACTGGGCCGCGTAGTAGGCCGAGAGGTAGAACTTGGCTTCGTTTCAGAATTTCCCGGACGGGTTGACGTCCCCGGAGTAGTACTTGGACGAGTTGTACCGGTACTCGGACGGGTAGTTGTACCGGTGCTCGGACGGGTAGTTGTACCAGTACTTGGACGGGTAGTTGTACCAGTGCTTGGACGGGTAGTTGTACCAGTGCTCGGACGGGTAGTTGTACCGGTGCTCGGACGGGTAGTCGTGCCAGTGCTTGGACGAGCTCCTGGTCTGGAAGAAGGCCTTATACTTGTATTCGGACGAATATTCACCGATCCGAAGTCCGAACGACGATTAGTATGGTACACCCGATCATTTCTCACACTATAGTTTCCTCGATAATAACTATGGTTATAGCGCCCACGATAATAACTTACATTATGAAAATGTGTCCGGTAATGTCCTCCGGAATAACTACGATAATGAGGTGGTTTCGGGAAGTAGAAGTGGTTATGGTTCGTATATGTGATATACACACGGAAGTTCCACCCACCTGTATTAGCATATATCGGACGATAAAAATAATCGAGTCCCAGGAACCTACGATACTGTGAGTCACTCAACACCCAACGCAAATCGTCATTACGCACATCCAGATAATTGTAATAATCATCCAGTGCCCATTCGTATCCGCGTATTACATCGTCCATCAAATAGCGAATGGAATAGATAAAATCAAAATTGATTTCATAGACATCATTATACTGTTGCGTATTCAGGTTTAGTTCATACGCCATCTTATCAGTCAGGAAGCGCGTCTCTTTGCGTACCCTGCTATTACTCATAGCCGCCATACTCATACTGCTCATGGCAGTTATCCCGATGGCAAATAATAGTATAATCAATCGTTTCATAATCGGTATATTATTTTATATTATTACTTTGGTGATATCTTTTTATAAAGTCATTTACTTCTTTCTTATCCGAACTAAATGTCAGTTTGTCCAGTGCCCGGAAGAAGTTTGCTTTATCAGCAATTCTCGGATATATCTTTATAAGGAATGGTTTTCTTTCGCTATCAAACCTGCAAAATTCCAACAAGCGGATACACTGATCGGTAGTAAAATAAGAACTCATTAAAGCATTGTCGAATAAAGCATTGCGGTCGGATTCAAAAGGTTGATTTCTCAATGAATTTATAAACTGTTCAAAGGAATCATCGCTCATTACCGGCTCCCATGGATTAAAATCGTCCGGTCTATGTCCAGGTCGGTCAGGCCTGTGCCCCGGATAATTTTCACCTGCAATAACAATCTCTTTCACGCTCATACTTGAACAATAAACACGTTCATCCAGCAATAAGTTTTCTCTGTTAAACTGTTCTCCGCGACGGGCAGCATACACCTGTACACGGTAACTGCCTCCGTCCAGGTTGGCAACAAAGCAACTAAATGTAGGTTTACATACCTGCTGTCCATCAATAAACACAACCACTTGTTCCCGAGGACTTTCAATAGAAATGCCATTCAGAGAAAAAGCTTTTACTGAAACCACTGCCAGCAGAAAACAAAAACCAAGTATCAATTTACGTATCATATCTTTTCTATTTTATTTTTATCTGTCCGGGTATGGCAATCACTCTCTTTCTCCAAGTAAGATTTCATTTCCGTCACCCTCCCGTCTACAAAATATACCTTAACTACAGACCAACCGGAAAACACGAACACCCGAAACTCCCACTCCTCCCCTTTGTCATTAAAAGTCCTGTAAGAAGGTGAGCCAAGTACATCTGTTACCTGTTCCAGCGTCATCCCTTTACGAATACTCAGTAACTGTTCGTTTGTAAAGCCTGCTTGAGAAGAGATGCAGCTGCCAAGCAATATCATCATCAACAAGATGCCAAAAGTATGTATCTTTTTCATAATCTGTATTGTTTAAGTGAAACTTTTCTCTTGAAAACATATATTTTAATGTATATGTGGTACCGGCACCGGATGTGTGTACACTTCCCGGACAAATGTATTCATGCCTGATACCCTTCCTTCATCAAACGTAATCACGGTTATTTTAGTTTCTCCCCCAATAACAGACAGACTGTGATACTCCCATTCTTCCATTCCTCTGTCAAAACGACGGTAATCCGGTGTGCCGAAAATCTTTGAGATCTCCTGCCTGCTCATTCCTTCCTGTACTTTCATGATCTTGTTCATAGAACCGCAACCAGCACTTATCACCAGAAGCAACAACATCAATAAAACATGTATCTTTTTCATACCCTATACATTTAAGTAATTCAACTTTTGTGTTTTCTTATACCACAAAAATAGGGTGAGAAAACTCCCCACCCTAATGATTATCTATATTCGTGTATAGGGATTCCCCTATCATAGTTAGGATTATACCAACCGGATTCCATCTTCCTCCAAAACGATCAGGCGTTTCTTGTATAAGTCGCCAACAGCTTTTTTGAAAGTCTTCTTACTCACTTCAAAGGTTTCGTAGATATCTTCTGCAGGGCTTTTATCCGTCAACAAAATCCTACCTCCTTTATCCTTTATATATTGGAACAATGCTTGTGAGAAATCATCTACTTTCCCGAACCCCGGTTTCTGAAGTATCAGATCTATTTTCCCATCCTCGCGAACCTGTTTCACATAAGCCTTCAGTTCCATTCCTGTTTTCAAAGGCTGAAATATTTCGCTGTCATAAAGTAAACCACCAAACTTATTCTCAATAATAGCTTTAAACCCAAGATCTGTTTTTTGCCAGATAAGAATATTAACTTCTTCTCCCGGCTGATACTCTGCTTTCTCTTTGGAAAGATAACGATCTACTTTTGCGGAAGCTACAATGCGATAACTTTCATCATCGAGATGAGCATGGATAATATATTTATTACCGACCTGCATTTTCATCTTCTGTTCACTGAAAGGCACAAACAAGTCTTTCATCAATCCCCAATTGAGAAATGCGCCAAACTGATTAATCCATGCCACTTCCAGACAAGCAAACTCCCCCACCTGCACCAATGGAGTCAATGTGGTAGCAATCAGTCTTTCTTCATTATCGAGATAGAGAAATACATTCAATACATCTCCTATTTGACAATTTTCGGGTACATAACGAGTAGGCAGCAAAATTTCACCTTCCTCGCCTCCGTCAAGATACATTCCGAAATCGACCTCTTTTACAACCTCAAGCTGGTTGAATTTTCCTAATTCAATGCGCATAATATTCCAGTAGTTAAAATTTATTGGTTAATAGTTAGAATCTATACAACATATTTTCGTAGTCAGAGTCAGATTAAAGGATTTCAAGCTGTCAGTAACTAAATTCCAACTATTATTTTTCGCAAAGATAGTTTATTTAAACGATATCCCTTTCTTCGATATAACTTTTCATTATCAGCCAGAACTTTTTTCAATGAACATTCTGGCGATTAAGTCGTTATATTTGTAGCGTGAACATAAAAACCGCCTATTCATTTATAAAAAATATAAGATTATGGAATTCTTAACCAACGAGAAATTAACGATTGTAGGAGCTGCCGGAATGATTGGCTCAAATATGGCCCAAACTGCCATGATGATGAAACTTACCCCTAACATCTGCCTGTATGACCCGTATGCACCCGCACTGGAAGGTGTAGCCGAAGAGTTATATCACTGTGGATTTGAAAATGTCAACCTCACCTATACTTCTGACATCAAGGAAGCACTGACGGGAGCAGCTTACGTCGTTTCATCCGGTGGTGCTGCCCGTAAAGCTGGTATGACACGTGAAGATCTTTTAAAGGGAAATGCAGAGATTGCCGCCCAATTTGGTAAAGATATCCGCCAATACTGCCCTAACGTGAAACATGTGGTAGTAGTGTTCAATCCGGCAGATATTACAGGATTGATCACGTTGCTTTATTCCGGTCTGAAACCCTCACAGGTATCTACACTTGCAGCATTGGATAGCACCCGTCTGCAAAACGAATTGGTAAAGTTCTTCAAAATACCTGCTTCCAAGATACAAAATTGTCGTACCTACGGTGGGCATGGCGAACAAATGGCAGTATTTGCATCCACTACTACCGTAGATGGTGATACATTGACCAACTGGATTGGTACTACCCACCTGCCCCAAACAGAATGGGAGGCTATCAAACAACGTGTTATTCAGGGTGGTAAGCACATCATCGACCTGCGAGGACGTTCTTCTTTCCAAAGCCCGGCCTATCTTTCTATTGAAATGATCGCTGCAGCTATGGGAGGACAACCTTTCCGCTGGCCAGCCGGCACGTATGTATCCGACGGAAAATTCAACCATATCATGATGGCAATGGAAACGTCTATCACGAAAGATGGTGTCAGCTATAAAGAAGTACAGGGTACTCCTACCGAACAGCAAGAACTGGAAAACAGTTATAAACATCTGTGCAAACTGCGTGATGAGGTCATTGAAATGGGGATTATCCCGGCAATAAAAGATTGGCACAGCCTGAACCCTAATATCAAGTAGGCTTATTTTCTCAAAAGGATTGAATGTCTCTTTTTTACAATCAGAAGAAAAAGCAAAGAAGTATTTTTGCACGTTCTGCATTTATAAAATATCTTTGCTCACAGTATGGAAACATTCAGCCTCATTAAGCCTTGTGCCGCACTAACTCCGTTTATCAAGTATTACTGGATATTACGGATTGATATCTCCGCACCCGTCACGGAACGAACCATTCCTGTCGGGTGCGTTCATTTAACTTTCCATCGGGGTAAACAACTGTTTTCGTCTACCACCCGGCAACTACAGCCACAGGCTTTCATCTGCGGACAATCTAATACTTACGTCGATGTGGCCTCTACCGGAAATATTGATATGATCACTGTTGTATTTCAGCCTTATACACCGAAACTCTTTTTCCGGTTACCTGTCAGAGAAACATATGGAATGAATGTTTCAATAGAAGATATCGGAGACATCGCATTGGCAGACCTGGCTAAACGAGTCGCAGAGACACCGGATGATACACAATGTATAGAACTAATAGAGTACTTTCTGCTCCAACGCTTCTATTCTTCCGCTGAATATAACATAAAGAGAATAGGGGCTACCATACAAGAAATAAACCAGTGTCCCCAACCTGCCATTCACAGTCTGGCCCAGACAGCCTGCCTCAGCGATAAGCAGTTTAACAGGGTCTTCCATGAATATGTAGGCACTACACCCAAAGAGTTTATCCGTATTGTCCGTTTACAACGGGCTTTGTACACATTGCAAACACAGCCGGACATCAATTTTGCCCAACTGGCCTATGAATGCGGATATTATGACCAATCCCATCTTATTAAAGAATTTAAAGCTTTTTCCGGTTATACGCCGGGAGAGTATCTGGCACTTTGTGCACCTTACTCCGATTACTTCTCTACACTCTAAAAGATAGAATGTCCTTTTTTTCCTATCATACGCCGACTGCCGTTCCTACTTTTGCAGTGTCTTTGCAAAGCAAATTAATTAATCATTAAAAAACAGAAGACTATGAGTAAGTTGATTTCATTTTTTGAGATTCCGGCAAGCGACTTCAACCGGCGGTAAAGTTCTACGAGACAATCTTTGGCATCAAGATGCCGGTAGCAGAGTGTGAAACAGAAAAGATGGCATTCTTTGTTGAAGAAGGTGAAGAACAGAGTGTGGGAGCGATCTCTTATGCAGAAGGATTCAATCCCTCGGAACACGGGGTTCTGATTCACTTCAATTGTGAAAATATAGAGCTTATGACAACAGCAATCACACGTAACGGTGGGAAAATAATCATCCCAAAGACAAAAATCGAAGCCGAAGGACGAGGCTGGTTCGCCGTTTTTGCCGATTGTGAAGGAAATCGCATCGGATTGTATGCCGGAAAATAAGTTTTTTACTATCTTTGCCATATCATCAATTTAAGAAATATCAGTTTGTCTAACTCATGAAATGGCAAATTTGCAGATAGCTACGCTTCGGATGAAATAATAGAGAGTTATTTATTCATTCCGTGGGGATGACTTTTCAGTCATCCTCCTAACGTGTTATTTGCAATTAAATCATGAATTTTACTTATAAACAAATTTGGCTCATCAACTTTCCTGTGATGATGAGCTTACTGATGGAACAACTCATCAATCTTACCGACACTATTTTCCTGGGGCATGTGGGCGAAGTCGAATTGGGTGCCTCGGCACTGGCAGGAATGTATTACATCGCAATCTATATGCTCGGCTTCGGCTTCAGCCTGGGACTGCAAGTGATGATTGCACGAAGGAACGGAGAAGGGAATCTCCAGAAAACAGGGGAAACATTCTGGCAAGGAATGTTCTTTCTGATTACACTGTCGATACTGACATTCACATTCTCCAAACTCTTTTCCCCGGTACTGCTACGGACAGTGATTTCGTCAGACCAGATTTATCTGGCCGTTATCCAATACATAAGTTGGCGGGATTATAGTTTTTTATCCGTATTTCCCATACTGGCATACAGGGCATTTTATGTAGGGATTACAAAAACAAGAGTGTTGACGGTTAACTCCATTCTGTTAGTGACAACGAATACACTGCTCAACTATCTGCTCATCTTCGGCGTAGGTGGATTCCCGCGTCTTGGAATAGCAGGAGCTGCTATAGCCTCATCGGTAGCCGAAGCGGTAGCACTGATCTATCTGGTGACATATACACACTTTAAGGTAGATAAAAAGAAATATGGCTGGAGATGTTCGTTCAATTTCCCGTTACTCAGACAGTTGTTTCAGATTTCAAGCTGGACAATGATCCGGTCATTCTTCTGTATTGCTCCGTGGTTTCTGTTTTTCATAGCCATCGAGCATTTAGGAGAAAGGCAACTCGCAGCAGGAAATGTAGTAAGGAGTGTCTCAGTAATCCTGTTCGTTATTGTCAACTCATTCGCCACAACCGGGATCTCACTGGTCAGCAATCTGATCGGAGCAGGACAAACGGAAAGTGTAATGCCGGTATGCTGGAAAACGGTAAAGCTGAGTTATGCGGTAGGAACTCCGTTTATACTCGTAGCAATACTGATGTCCAATCAGATTTTAGGGATTTATACAAACAGTAAAGAGGTAGTTGAAACAGCCATCCCACCATTCCTGCTGATGTTATCTACCTATTTTCTTGCCACGCCAGCCTATACATATTGCAATGCAATCATTGGAACCGGAAAGACAAAAACAGCCTTTGTTTTCCAAATGATAACAATTACCATTTATCTCGGATATCTGTATGGATTAGCTTCCAGTGAGTTACCATTAGTGATCTACTGGACGGCGGAACAATTGTATGTACTATTACTATTAGGATTGGCCTTGAATTATTTGAAAAAAGGAAGCTGGAAACGATAAGTGTTTCAAAGCAAGTATCCAAGAACATTGCCTCTACATGGCAGAGGCAATGTCTCTATATAATAAAGACATTATCCCATACAATAAAGGCATAGTCTGCGTGCAGGTTATATATCTACTGCATGCAGGTTACGCCTATCCTGAATATACTCTATTACTACTTATTTACCGGCGTAGCCATAGGTGTACTTTTATCTTTACTTTCAGCCACCTCTACCAGATAAACTCCAACACAGATAAAGAGAATTGCAAAAGTCTGAGTCCAGCTAAAACGATCTTGTCCCAGAATCAAAGAAGCAATAGTAGCCACAATCAATATCAAATAACCATAAATGGCAACCACCGTTGTTTTCAGATATTTCAAACCGATAGGCAACAGCATGTAACTGATTGTGGTAGGGAATATTAGTACAAACATCAATACGGCAAACGGTAACCAATGGAAAGGTAACGAAAATACAGGAGCATCGAACCCTGTAATCATTGATACAATAAGACCGGATACTGCCGAACCGCTAAAAGTATACTTCAACATTGTAATAGGACCTACAGCAGAAAGAATGCGCTTACTCATCACCAGATAAATGGCATAAACCACAGAACTGAACAGACACAACATATTACCGACAAAAGCATCCGAAGCAAGATCATCACTCCGTTGTGTAAGGATACAAACCAATGCACCGACAAGAGCAATGGATATGCCCACTATTTTCGAACCGGTTGCCTTCTCGTGATAAAAGAAAATCATAATGAGAAATACCCAGATAGGCTGAAGACTCGTGAAAATGGAACTCGACACAGGAGTCGTTTTACTAAGACCAATCAGATAAAGAAACATAAAGCCATAGAGCCCTAATGCTCCCAATAAGAATAATAACCATTTATCCTTACGGGAGGTCTTTTCTTCGGGTGGAGCAAACCAGCCAATAATCCAGAAAGCGACTGCAGCAAAGGTACAGCGGATCGTAGCTCCGGTAAGCGGACTCATCCACAAAGGAAGTAGATATTTAAGGGCATTCATATTTAACCCACTGAATACTTTTGATATAGCCATGTACAGATTGGCTTCCAGTTTCTTATTCTTCATACTTATTGTTTTAGGTGCTTGTGCTTCCCGCACGGGGAGGCTCGGCAAGCGATGTTAGTTATTATATCGTTTTACGCTAAATGTTGTCTGGCATTACTATCTATCTCTTTCTCCGGTATCGATAAAGCTATATCTCGTAGAGTAACGTAGGAAGCCTCGGTATGTAACGTTGTTTTAGATGTACATGTAAAGCAGTACGACATGTGCATGTGGGACAGTACGACATGTACATCTCATGCAGCTTTACATGTACATGTAAAACAAAACTGTGCACCGGGAAAAGGAACGCTCCTTTCTGAGAAAAACAAAGTACAACACCGGGCAAAGGGGTCGATGCCGTTTAGGGGTACTTCCGCTACCGAAAAGATATGCCCATAATCTTCGTTACGAATCAGTTCACCACAGAGGACACAGAGGGCACAGAGATATTATTTTCTCTGATGAGACGCGGATGAACGCAGATTAAAAAACTGTAGTTCTTTATTTTATCGTTATTTTCCTTTGCGAGAATCTGCGTTCACCTGCGTTTCAATGAAGATTTAAAACTCTGCGTCCTCTGTGTACTCTGTGGTAAAATACCATACGGTTTTAAGCTATTTCAAACCATCATCAAACAGGAATGTATTCCGCTTACGATAGGCCCATATTAGTGCTACAATCGTTATAACAAGATTAAATACAAACGCAAACTGCTGAGATTTAATATGGAATACTGTTGACTGAAAGAAATCTATAATAAACGGACAAAGCAAAATTGCCAGATAATTCATCATCATCACAAAAGCCAGTGCCAGCGTTGCTTTCTTCGGAACAGCAGTATGAGTGGTTTTATCATATATAACAGGTTGTATCACCCCATATCCTAACCCTACAAGAATACATCCCGGAGCTATCACCCACTCTTTGGGCGACAACCAGATAAGTGCCAATCCAACGGCGATGCACAATAAACTGTAAAACTTCGTCTTCTCACGAAAAAGTCCCACTATCTGATTCAAAAAGAAACCCGGAGCCATAATAGCCAGAAAGAACAGCGAAATCATAATACCGGAATTACCACTTGAAAAATGATATTCCTCCATCAGGAAAGGAAGATTAAAAGTAACAATAAGCGCCAGATAAGTAGCAAGCCCATAGAACAGCATCACCTGCAAAAGATATTTCACATTTATACCCCGCTTATATTTTGCTACTTCAGGATCAACCGCCGTATCGGCCTCCTTCTCTTCCGTATTAGTTATTGAAGCAGCCCCTTCCTCACTAATCATACTACGCTTGAGATAAACGGACAGCACCAACGAAGCCAATGGGAGCAGGTATACCACAAATGGCAAATGCCAGTTCACCTCTGCCAGATAACCGGTGACAGCTGTAGCTATCACTAACGTAAAATTCGTAATAGCAGAACTAAATCCGAACTGCTTCACCCGATAAGGACCTGTGAAATATTTAGAAATAAGCCCCGTGCTAAGGGGGATAATCATTCCCGAGCCTACCCCAAGCATGGCACTGATAGCAATAAGTTGCCACATTTCACTGGCAAGCAGATAAAGAATACCACTCAGGGCAAAAATAGCAAGCCCCACTTGCAGCAAACGAATAAAATTAACTCGCTCCGTCAGTTTTCCCGCCAGAATAATAAAAGGAATGATCAGCAGAGAAGGCAAAGATGAAAGCATCTGAACATCAAGCTCCGTGGAATGAGGAAAGATGACAGACAATTTTCCAAGGATAGGGCTAACGGCCAAGCCAGGTAGAGCATTCAGAGCAGATATAGACCAAATGCCGATAAGGGTGATAAGGGGAATGGTGCCCCGTCCTGTTTGTATTCTCATATTCTCTTTAATATTTGGGGTTTAGATTTGACAACAACAACGCATCCCCCCAGAAAGTTCAGTGCTTCCCGTACGGGGAAGTTCGCCAGGCGATGATAGCCTTGAAACGCAGATTGCTACAAAGGAAAACAAAAATAAGAGAAAGAATAACCGGATTTTAATCTGCGATAATTGGCGTTAATCTGTGTTTCATCAGAGATTTAAAACTCCGTGTTCTCAGTGTCCTCTGTGGTGAATTTACCTCATTATTCATTCTTTATACAGTTAGAGCACCGCCTGCCGAAACCTCCCCGTGCGGGAAGCACGAAGCACAATAAACGCAAAATAATGTAAAATGGCTAAACTTTAAAAATCCCATACTGTTGTTGTGGAAAATTCGACGGGGAAACTCCCCATCGCCTAAACCTAACTAAAAACAATCGTAAAATGGAAGATTTAAATTTCAGAAAAGGTGATGCCAAGACAGATGTATTTGGTTCAAACAGAATGTTGCAACCCTCTCCGGTAGAGAAAATCCCCGACGGCCCCACAACTCCTGAGATTGCCTATCAGATGGTGAAAGATGAGACATTTGCACAGACTCAACCCCGGTTGAACCTGGCTACTTTCGTCACCACTTATATGGATGAGTATGCCACTAAGCTGATGAACGAAGCAATCAACATCAACTATATTGATGAAACAGAATATCCGCGTATCGCTGTCATGAACGGAAAATGTATCAACATCATGGCCAACTTGTGGAATACTCCTGAAAAAGAGGACTGGAAAACAGGTGCGTTAGCTATCGGTTCTTCCGAAGCTTGTATGCTTGGTGGTGTTGCCGCATGGTTGCGTTGGCGCAAAAAACGTCAGGCACAAGGTAAACCGGTAGACAAACCAAACTTCGTTATCTCAACCGGATTCCAGGTAGTATGGGAAAAATTCGCCCAACTGTGGCAGATTGAAATGCGTGAAGTACCTTTGACACTGGAAAAAACAACCCTCGATCCGGAAGAAGCACTGAAGATGTGCGACGAGAACACCATTTGTATCGTTCCTATCCAAGGCGTTACATGGACAGGACTGAATGACGACGTAGAAGCTCTTGACAAAGCACTCGATGCTTACAATGCCAAGACCGGATATGACATTCCTATCCACGTAGATGCCGCCAGTGGTGGTTTTATCCTTCCATTCCTGTATCCCGAAGTAAAATGGGACTTCCGTTTGAAATGGGTACTTTCTATCAGTACTTCCGGTCATAAATTCGGTCTGGTTTATCCGGGTCTTGGTTGGGTTTGCTGGAAAGGCAAAGAATATCTCCCCGAAGAAATGTCTTTCAGTGTAAACTACTTAGGTGCAAACATCACACAGGTAGGTTTGAACTTCTCCCGTCCTGCTGCTCAGATTTTAGGACAGTACTATCAATTTATCCGTCTGGGATTCCAGGGATACAAAGAAGTGCAATACAACTCACTGACCATTGCTAAATACCTCCATAGTGAAATAGCCAAGATGATGCCATTCGTGAACTACTCAGAAGATGTAGTGAACCCACTGTTTATCTGGTACATGAAACCGGAATATGCAAAGGATGCTAAGTGGACACTATATGATTTGCAGGACAAGCTGGCTCAGAGTGGCTGGATGGTTCCGGCATACACATTGCCTACTAAGTTAGAGAATTACGTCGTTATGCGTATCGTTGTCCGTCAGGGATTCAGCCGAGACATGGCCGATATGTTATTGGGCGATATCAAAAATGCAATTACCGAACTGGAGAAACTGGAATATCCTACTACTACCCGCATTGCTCAAGACAAGAACCTGCCCGTAGCAACAAAGGTATTCAACCATACCGGTAAACCACAAAGTAAATAAAGACATTTACGATTAGACGATGTAATAATTGACGATTAGACGATTGACAATGTACGATTGAAGAATCTCCGGAAATCACAATGAGAGTAATTTCAATTGTAAATCGTAAATTGTCTAATCGTAAATTATTCAAATCGTCTAATCGTAAATTCTTCAATTGTCTAATCGTAAATCATAAAGCTTTTTATTTTATGAATAAGATTTCTATATCCCAAATAAAAGAAGTGGTACAGCAAGCCTACGAACAGGTGAAAGGAAATACAGACGGGAAGAATGCCGATTATATACCTTATCTGGCTAATATCGACAAAAACCTGTTTGGTATTAGCATCTGCCTGCTGAATGGCCAAAAGATTACCGTCGGTGATTACAATTACCGTTTCGGTATCGAATCAGTATCCAAAGTTCACACTGCCATTCTGATTCTTCGTCAATATGGAGCTCAGAAAGTGTTGGACATGATTGGTGCTGATGCAACCGGACTACCATTCAACTCTATCATCGCCATCCTTCTGGAAAACGATCATCCTTCTACTCCATTGGTAAACGCCGGAGCAATCTCCGCCTGCTCCATGGTGCAACCGGTAGGTGATGCTACTCAGAAGTGGAATGCAATTGTGGAGAATATAACAGACCTTTGTGGTTCGGCTCCTCAATTAATTGACGAGTTATACAAGTCCGAATCTGCAACGAACTTCAACAACCGCTCTATTGCATGGTTATTGAAGAATTACAATCGCATCTATGATGATCCCGAAATGTCACTCGACCTGTATACACGCCAGTGTTCACTGGGAGTTACAGCAGAAATGCTGTCTGTTGCTGCCGGTACGGTGGCCAACAGCGGTGTGAATCCTGTGACTAAAAAACAAGTACTCGATGCCAGTCTGGCTCCGAAAATTACCTCTATGATTGCTTCCGTAGGTTTCTACGAACATACGGGCGACTGGATGTATACTTCCGGTATTCCAGCAAAGACCGGTGTAGGCGGTGGCGTCATGGGTGTATTCCCAGGCGTAATGGGTATTTCCGCATTTGCTCCTCCTCTTGATGGTTCGGGCAACTCCGTAAAGGCACAATTAGCTATCAAATATATAATGAATAAGCTGGGGTTGAATGTGTTCAACGGCGAGCAAGTTACTGTAGTTGAATAAAAGTTCTGTCCTTTTTTTGTAGGGGTTACTGCCTGTATAGGTAGTAGCCCCTTTTCTTTGAAGGAAATAATCTTCAAGATTCAGCTGTATTATCAGATCCAACGGATTGTGGTGCGGTTACTACTTTTCCATTATCTTCCATCTGCTGATAATACTCTTCTTTCTCCTTATTCTTTTTCTGGATGAGACTTGTGACGTATACAGTGAATATAGGAAACATCATCATACCCAATGCCGCCAGTAATACGGAGAGTACCCGTCCGGTAGCCGTTACCGCTATAATGTTGGACCCAACTGTAGTTACATCCATAAATGCCCACCAGAGCGCATCACCATAACCCGTTACCAGTGGGTTTACTTTATGCTCCATCACAAAAAAAGCCAGGCTGGCAAAATAAACCGTAGCCAGCAACATCGTCAGATAGGAGACAAAAAGGCTGGATGCTTTATTGTAAGTCAGCCATCCCACAACAATCGCCATTGCATATCCGCCACGTACCAAAGGAATAAAACGAAGCATATAAGTAATTTCAGGTGAGAAGGTCCACCCCATATAAGCTATAATATTCTGATAAGGAATAGCTACCAGCAAGAAGAGGAAATGGGTACTAAAATAGCGCAATTTATCTTTGGCAAGAAAGAGTTCGAGAATGAAATCGAACAGAAACAAGATACATATCCACAACTGCACCTTCATATACAGTGATTGGGTATAAAAAGGGATACCTTTGAACGTATCCACAGAGATACTGATGACTAGAAAAAGAGATAATAATAGTATAATGACATGCAAAATGCCATATATTCCCCTTCTTCGCAACGCAAAATCGGAAAGTGCTGTCTTCATATAAATGCTATTTTTTTAGGTGATTATACATCTTTATTATACAAGTATAGGAAACAACACAAGTACAAGCTTTGTTTACTGGCCCGTGTATGTTAATTAACCAAGTTTGACAGTCTCCTCCGAAAACATCTCTCCCTGAATGTTGTTATAAAACAGACTTAAAAATATTTTTCACTTATAAAACCTTAACTTATGGCAAATATTAAACAAGTAGCAAAACTGGGGGTATTCACCCTGGCTATTATGAATGTAACGGCAGTCGTCTCCCTGCGTGGACTTCCTGCTGAGGCCGTATATGGTATGAGCTCGGCCTTTTACTATCTTTTCGCAGCCATCGTTTTTTTAATCCCGACTTCACTCGTTGCAGCCGAACTGGCTGCCATGTTTCAGGATAAACAAGGTGGTGTATTCCGCTGGGTAGGCGAGGCCTACGGCAAAAAATTCGGTTTCCTGGCCATTTGGGTACAATGGATTGAAAGTACAATCTGGTATCCTACCGTTTTGACATTCGGTGCCGTTTCCATCGCTTTCATCGGAATGAACGATACCCACGACATGTCACTGGCAAGCAACAAATACTACACACTGGCCGTTGTGCTTATCATCTACTGGCTTGCTACCTTCATCTCCCTCAAAGGTATGGGATGGGTAGGTAAAGTTGCCAAAGTCGGCGGTATGGTTGGAACCATCATCCCGGCAGCCCTATTGATTATTCTGGGCATTGTTTATCTGGCAACCGGAGGAGTATCCAACCTCGATTTCCATAGTAGTTTCTTCCCCGACTTTACTAAATTTGATAACGTAGTGCTCGCAGCAAGTATCTTCCTCTTTTATGCCGGTATGGAAATGGGCGGTATCCACGTAAAAGATGTAGAAAACCCCTCTAAGAATTATCCGAAAGCCGTATTTATCGGTGCATTGATTACAGTACTGATTTTCGTGTTAGGAACTTTTGCACTGGGTGTTATCATACCGGCCAAAGATATCAGCCTGACACAAAGCTTACTGGTAGGTTTCGATAATTACTTCAGATATATCCATGCTTCCTGGTTGTCACCGATCATCGCTATTGCATTGGCATTCGGTGTACTTGCAGGTGTACTGACCTGGGTTGCAGGTCCGTCAAAAGGTATCTTTGCCGTAGGTAAGGCCGGCTATATGCCTCCTTTCTTCCAGAAAACCAATAAGATGGGTGTACAGAAAAACATCCTGTTCGTACAAGGTATCGCTGTTACAGTACTGAGCCTTCTCTTCGTTGTTATGCCTTCTGTACAAAGTTTCTATCAGATTCTGTCTCAGTTGACAGTTATACTTTATCTGGTCATGTATCTGCTTATGTTCTCTGGCGCTATCTATCTGCGTTACAATATGAAGAAAGCCAACCGTCCGTTCCGTATCGGTAAAAAAGGAAATGGCCTGATGTGGTTTGTGGGTGGCCTCGGTTTCTGTGGTTCATTGCTCGCATTTATATTGAGCTTTATCCCACCCAGCCAGATTTCTACAGGTAGCAATACCGTATGGTTCACCGTTCTTATTGTAGGTGCAATCGTCGTAGTTATAGCTCCGTTCATTATCTACGCTTCAAAGAAACCGTCATGGGTTGACCCGAATACCAGCTTCGAACCTTTCCACTGGGAAGAACAGGCTAAACCGGAAGTAGCAACAGCTACGGCAACAACAACCGCCGCCACTGCAACTACCGCAACAGCTAAACCTGCTCCGGCATCCGGTACAGCAACACCGACTTCCGGCACTGCTGCAAATGACGAAAGTACTCCTAAAACTTAAAAGGATATTTGTATAATGAATGAGGGATATACCGGGAATTATTTCCGGTATATCCCTCATTCATTTATCTATAAACAGGAAAGCTGTCTTCTGTTACCGGGATACGATACGAAGAACTTAGCCTACCTAGTGCCTGTATCCTCTGAAAGTAGGAAAAGAAGCAAATGTTATCAGATTCAAGATTCTGAAGTCAATGGCAAAACAAACCAGAAAGTAGATCCTTCACCCTGCTGTGACCGGACTCCTATTTTACCACCTAATTTCTCTACTACAGTTTGTGAAAGCGTCAATCCCAATCCGGTTCCCGGGACCTCCCGATCCAGCTTGGTAAAACGGCTGAATATCTTACTCTGTTCTTCAGAAGAAATTCCAATTCCGGAATCCCGTACGTAGCAATACAGTTCTTTTCCATCTCTCACCCGACAACCAAAACAAATCTCTCCCTTTTGGGTAAACTTCATTGCATTCGTCAACAGATTCATAAATACCTGCATAATACGCTGCCGCTCTGAATATATGGTCAGTTCTGCCAGATCAGCCTCACACACCAACATAACTTCGGGCTTCTCTACCAGCCGGATATTAAATAAAGCATATAATTCTCTTAACAGATCATTAGCATTAAATTCCGAATAATGAAAATCAAAACTCCCGGCTTCAATCTGCGAAAGATCAAGAATATCGGAAATCAACTGCAACAAACGGTCACTATTCTGATTAATGATATCAGTATACATATTCTTTTCTTCCTCACTTGATGCTGTAGCCAGTAAACTGGAAAAGCCTACAATAGCATTCATCGGCGTACGGATCTCATGGCTCATATTGGCAATAAATGCGTTCTTTAACTTATCACATGAGCGCGAATTTTCCTGTTCGAGCTGCAACAACCGTTGTGTATTCCTGAGTTCACTGATATCATAAACAGTCAATAACATCAGTTCTTCATCATTTGTATTCAAATAATTTCCTGATACATGTACGTCACATGGAGTAATCTGCTTATTATTCTGACTCACTATCTGCATAGATGCCTCAAAGCGATCAAAATTCTCCCTTTTATAAAAAGCTCTGCCAATAGCAACCCGCACTCCACAAACCTTACAACATGCATGGATACCACATTCCCCCGATTCTACTGCATTCTTACAGTGAAGCAAATCTCCCACCCGCTTTATACTTTTATCTTCTTCGATACCATTCAGCGAGTAATAGTTTGTCTTCTGTACAACAAAATCCTTACCTATCAGTAAAAGATAAGCGTTCACATTCCGGAAAATCAAATCTTCTTTCTGCCGTTCTCTACTGTTTTCTCTCTCTCTCCGACAGGCTTTTTTCTGTCCTTGCTGATATTTGACTGTAATAAAGATACCATAAACTAAAAAAAATCCGGCAGTAATATAAGGTATTAGCATGTTATGTTTGCAATGTCTGTTTATTATAATCTTGTCTTATTTGAGCGTAAAAATATAAAATATCTCAATCCTTTTTTATTTTGCAGGATATTTATTTGCAGTACCCTAAAACAAAATAGTCAGAAATGTAAAAAACCTGCATTTTTTTCTTGAAGTTATTGCAGTATTAAAAAATATACCTATCTTTGCACCCGCAAACAAGAAAGGTGCCATAGCTCAGTTGGTAGAGCAAAGGACTGAAAATCCTTGTGTCCCCGGTTCGATTCCTGGTGGCACCACTTTTAGTAAGCAGCGGAATGTAGCGCAGTTGGTAGCGCACTACGTTCGGGACGTAGGGGTCGGGCGTTCGAGTCGCCTCATTCCGACTAATTAGTAGATAAGCCACTCTTTATGAGTGGCTTATCTGTTTTTAGGAAAAATTATCAGAAGTACATTGGGATGGTTATCAAAAGCAGTTAGCTTCGCTTCACAAAACAAAACATCCGAACATGCATATGTGCATATCCGGATGTCCGTACTAAACTAACAATCAACTTTAAAATGCTTTGCGATAGAGTGCTTCAATATCTTCTACAGAAGTAGGACGTGGATTCCCCCCCGTACATACATCATTAAAAGCCGCTACGGCTAAAGCCGGGATATCTTCTTCTTTCACATTGATTTCATGCAATTTCTGAGGAATATTAATACTAAGAGAAAGGGCTTTTACAGCTTCAATAGCAGCTTTTACGCCCTCCGCTTCGGTCATACCTTCCGTATCTACCCCCATCGCTTCTGCAATCCGGATATATTTTGATGCTGCCGGAGATTCTGCGTTATATTCCATTACATAAGGTAAAAGCAAAGCGTTGGCTACACCATGCGGAGTGTCATAAAAAGCACCTAACGGATGAGCCATAGAATGAACAATGCCCAGACCTACATTAGAAAATCCCATACCGGCAATATATTGTGCCTGCGACATAGCCTCACGGGCGGCAGTATCTTTTCCGTTATCTACGGCAGCTTTCAGATTCTGAGCAATCATTTCAATAGCTTTCAGCTCAAACATATCACTCATTGCCCAAGCCCCCGGAGTAATATAACTTTCAATAGCATGAGTCAATGCATCCATTCCGGTAGCAGCTGTCAACCCCTTCGGCATAGAGTACATCAATTCCGGGTCAACAATGGCAACAGCGGGAATGTCATTAGGATCAACACATACCATCTTCTTTTTGGCTTCTTCATCGATAATCACATAATTAATGGTTACCTCAGCAGCCGTTCCGGCAGTGGTAGGCAATGCAAAGGTAGGCACAGCCTTGTGTTTTGTGTCGGCAACACCTTCCAGAGATTTTACATCGGCAAACTCCGGATTATTCACCACAATACCAATACCTTTAGCAGTATCAATAGAAGAGCCACCACCCAGAGCTACAATAAAGTCGGCTCCGGAAGCTTTATAAGCCTTCACACCATTCTGCACATTAGCAATAGTCGGGTTTGCTTTAACGTCACTGTAGAGTTCATAAGGAATGTTGTTAGCTTCAAACACTTTGATAACCTCAGCAGCCACACCAAATTTAATAAGATCTTTGTCTGTGACAAAGAAAGCTTTTCTGAATCCACGACGGGCAGCCTCTACAGCGATCACACTGCGGCAGCCGGCTCCGAAATAGGATGTTTCATTTAATACAATACGGTTCATAATTTCATTTTATTTTTGTAAGGTGATTCCCATTATTCCGATGACAACATCGTTTGACAACGTCTCCAGCGTCAGGCTCTTTAACTCTTTATGCGGATCGAGCAACATATCAAGTAGTACTCCGGCACCTCCGTCGATAGGCCGGCCGTAAACCCCTGTAATATTCAAGTCCTTTTCAAGATTATTACTAACCAGTCCCGATTTGAAATGCAAACGATACGGACGAGGCGTTTGAAGACAAAAAGCAATCCCGTCTACATAGAAGTCCTGTTCGATAGGACACCAGTTGTCCGGATTTATAAGCTCCAACACTTCTGAAGTGCCATCTGCATAATGTACACGAATAACACCATTGGCAATGTGGCACTGCATATGATTGGTACTTCCTGCCAACAGCAGATAAGCATGGGATGCTTTTCCGGTGAGCGGTATAGTCAGACTATCAGGATAATTGTCCCATAAAGAGGTAAAAGCGATATTCTTTCCTTCGGCAGGAGTACGAAAAGGAACCCCCAAACTGGTAGATAACAATCCGTCACGAACCTGCGCCCGCATACCTGAGTCATCAATATCAGCAGTCAGTGTAGGGTGGCACCACTCACCTATCCCCTGTTTGGGGAGCTGTAAGGTAGTATAAGGAGAACGCGGAGAAAGATATTCATTCCGATATATATCTGTAACCGATGCATTGAATACCATCTCCATGTTAACCGGTTCACAAACCCCAGTCTTCACCCGGGTAAATGAAGGTACAACCGATACATCCTCTTGCTTTATATTCACATCAACAGGTTGCCACCATTGCATTTGCCCTTGTTGTACATGTACAAAGAATGTATGATGTCCTGACCGGCCAGATACTTTTCCTTTCAATACACTCTTATCAATAGAAGACGTTGTAAATACTCCCTGCGGATCATACAGTTTATCAAAAACAACTCCTTTCAAAGCAGGTAAAGCCAAGTCCTGGTCGGGAAGCAGTTCTGACCTACCTTCGAAAATAGAACAAAGGGTATCTCCTCCCCAAACAATCTCAATGACTGCATTCCGAACAGTTGCAGGAGTCGTCACAGCTATCACCGGATGTCCGGAAGCTGCTTCTATAAATTCCCATTTAACAGATAGTCCGTTTACCTTTACGGATTCTATATTCTCCCAAGGGGCATTCACCTGTAAAGTTACCGCCAACGGAGTTGCAAAATGTTGCTCAATCTTATAAATATCCTTCGTCCCCTTACGCCGGAAGCTGTAAGCAATATCCGGAGTAGAGAGAGCTGCCTTCTCCCAATCCATAGGAAAACCGGGACGGATCAAAATCCGCCCATTCATTGCATCAGGCAAGATGCCAAACAAGCCTTGAATCAGCAAGCGGGAAGCAACTCCAATCGGATCACCGAAATCGCGGTAACACTCTCCACGTGCAGCATCATAAAAGCTGATCTGTCCGAAATTGCCGGGACTATCTCCCAAATACATACCATCAAGTACGGAACTCTTCATCAGTTTATATCCCGCTTCGGCACGGCCCGCCTGAAAATAAGCCAATGCAGTATGCATTACCTCAGCAAAAGCCACATTGTTAATGCTCCATGAATAAGGCAACCAATTTGTGGTCGAAACCGTTGCATACCCTTCGTCGTTCAATCCTTCGCCACAAACCGGTATATGAGGGATTTCCGTATCTACATAACGTGTCGCCTGGTAAGCCTGAAAAGGATCTGCCACCTCACTGTCGAGTGCATGATAGATGGTCCATACCCCCGCAGACTGATGCAAACGGCGATGTCCCATGAAATCCTGATATTCGGCCCAATGACCTTTATCAGATAACCAGAGGCGATCATTGAGGGCTTTCAGTATTTTCTCTGCTTCGGCACGGTAAGGTGCAGGATTCTCTCCTATCTTCTCTGCGATAAGGGCAGCCAGTTTATTAGCCCTGTAATTGTAGGCTGATGAATGAGTGACAGCACCACTATTATAGTACAGCGCATCGCTGGCCCAAATACAGGCATATGCATCATAAAGCCCGTCATTATCGGGATCGTAATTCAGTTTTTCCCACGCCAGATGACGAACAAGTACCGGCCACATCTGGCGGGCGTATGCAACATCTCCTGTCCAGTTAAAGTGCCAGAGGAGTTCATCAATATAGCAAAGATTCATGTCATAGTGATGCATCTGATCGTTCTTGCGGGGATTGCGACAAATATATCCATTACTATATTGAGGAGTTCCCCAACGCTTTTCAGACCGTGCCAGATTCAGTACAGAATCCTGAGCCGGATGAGGGATCGTATTCGGGACTTCAGTTACCTGACTGGCAGCATACGCATCGAAGTGCGTCCGGGCACGATCATGCCAGCCAAGCACGTCTCCGGTATAAGCAGCACGCCAGCCACTAAGTGGCATACGCCATCCCACGGCACCGTGCAGCCATACTTCACCATCCCAGATACCATCGGCAGCTACGGCAAGCGCTCCTCCCAATGTATTAAGATAGGCATCTGGTGTTTCCACATGAATACGGGAAGCCAGTGTAGCACGTGCCTGTTCGGCGGCATCATACAAGCGATGGCCCTCTTTCTTATCCAGTAGTTGCAGAGAAAAGTCTTCAAATAATAAATAACTCGTACCATTCTTCAAACGGATATCATGACATTGCATCTGTTGAGGATCGGCAGGTGCCTCAAAGCTATCCGCCGGATCGGCTCCCATGTCCCCATTACGGTTCAACCGCCGTGCTTTTATCTCAGAAATAATGGCAGTAAGCACAGCACCGGAAGAAAACCCGGAAGGTTCTATCTTCCAGATAGCTCCATCAGCCTCCGGCAGAGCCAGTGCAGAAATGCGAAGTTCTCCTTTCCCCCACTTCGGGTCTGTAAGATGATACGTCCGGCGTCCAGGAGTGTAACGTGCCTCACAATAAGCCACAGAATCCAGCATCACCGAGTAATCAGCAGGTATAGAAAGTCTGAAACGGATGTTTTTACTATTTCGCTTATCATAGGTAGCAAACACAGGACGGTCACTTGTTTCCAAGCGAAAAGCAGAAGAGCTACCATAAAGTGCGCGGGTATAACGATTCTTACCGTTCACACAAACAAAATCGTCCCCTTCGGGACGATACTGCAGGCTACGGGCAGCCCCACGCTTATGATCATTATAAGAAGTTGATTCAATAAAGTCGCCTATTCGTTTCACCGCCCCCTGTGCCATAACACAACCAGACGACAAACCGAAAAAGGCTAACAGTATAAAAGATAAGTATCGAAGCATGAAAGTAGTGATTAGTGAGTAGTGATGAGTGATAAGTGAGTAGCGATTGGTGAGTAGTGATAAGTGGTTAGTAGGCTGCGCTGTCATCCCGCACGGCACTAATCACTTATCACTACTCACTAATCACTATTTCTACGGCATTGGCTTCAGCCCTTCCCAACGTACATTCCACGTTCCGTCCTTCGGGAAGCCCGGATTCTCTGTCTGGCAACCATCCCAACCAGCACACATCATGGCCACTGCGGTTAACAAACCACCATTTCCCGGCAGGTAAACCCGCAAACGGCCATCCTGATAATTGTGTCCATTCACCAAGTACGTATTGGTACGTTTATCCATCAGTAAAGCACCCACTGCTTTTTCCGGTTCACCCAGGCGAGCAGCATTCATAGCCGTCATAGGATAGTCCCATCCCCAGGTCTTGCCCCAGTTCCAGTTGTCCCATATCCAGTGCAGAGTATTTTTCATATAGTCGTCGCGAATCAGCTTATTCATCGGCAAAATACCCACAGCACCCAGTACCGCCATGTGGTCGGAAGTAAAACGAATATCTTTGTAAGTATCAGTTGCTGTTTCGGCAGCCAAATACAACTTATCTTCATTATAGGCTAATGGAGAAAGTTTATCAATCATTTCATCCCACTCCAGATTACGTTTTTCGCCGGCACGTTCACGCCATTTCTGCGCTGTCTCCATAGCAAAATGCCAATATGATAACTCAAAAGGAGGATTTACTGTTTCGGCAGCCCGAAGTGTTTCTTGTGCCGGAATGGCTCCTTTCAATACAAAACGGCCTTCCAATTCATCATATGTAGCAAAGGAATACATAAACTGGGCAGTCTCCTGTACGAGTCGGTTGTATTTCTTTATCACTTCATCCGACGGATTATTACGATACAATAATTCGGCCAGATAAATAAAGTGCGGTTGTTGCCAAATCAGGAAACTACCCACTTTAGACGGTGCTTCTGTCCCACTCGGATCGGTCATCTTCATCCAGCGTACTCCATCGAAACCTTGTCTGCGAGCTATTTCACGGGCAACAGGTTCTACTGTTTCATACCAACCCAATGTACGATCAAGCAATTCTGCACGGTTCCACAATGCAAACTGAGCCTGATGCCACCAGATCATTTCGAGATGAAACTTACCAAACCAGGAGTTGTAAGTCAGTCCGGTCTCTTGTGGAGGAGTTGTTCCGGCACATTGGATAGCAAGAAGATATTGACTCAATACCACACGGCGTTCCAATTCCTTGGCACGGGTATCCGTACAAGCAGAAAAGTCAACTGCCGCACCATTTTTCCAGAAAGCAGTCCAATATTCAGCAGCCTTCTGTTCGGTTTGTACTGCAGTTGCAGTCTCTGTAGAGGCTCCTTCCGGTGTGAAGGCACAAGTAAAAGCCAATGTATCTTCTTCGGGAGTAAGCACAAAGTAATTTTTATCCTTTTCGCCAAAGAGAGCTTTACCTTCCCAGCGAATCGTAACATAATAAGTGGTAGCATCCAACGTGCGCTTCAGTACAACCTGTTGCCCGTCCTGGCTAACAATAATGGTAGAATGTCTCTCATTGGCATCCCACTTACAGGCATCATCACAATGTCCGCCTGTCGGATACGGAAAACGGAAGTTCACAGCCGGATGTGCAGCAGAACGAACAATGGCTGCCAGCATATCTGCTTCGGGATGACAAGCCGTTTGTACTTCAACGGGAGTCCCATTTAACTTAAAGTTACTATTGATAGTTCCTTTCCAAAGATCAAGTGTCTGTTTCACATCTGTAATCTGCGAAAGTGAGGAAGAGTCGCGTCCAAAATCAAAACCTACCATCCCTAAATGAAGACGATGTGGATTCACACGAAACCAGTTGGCTGCTTCTTTCTGACGTCCTGCTTCATTGAACTGTACGGAATAAGGTTCCATGCGGCCACGGTCAAAATCATAATCTTTCAGTGTTTCTTCATGTTTATAACCTTCCGGGTTGGTAAACTCATGCCAACCCCATTGGCTTTGTGTACCTAAAGGCACGCCTTTTGTATAGAGTTCCGGATATGTTTGCAAGCCGGTAGCATCTACAGTATATGCAAATTCACCGTTTCCAACTGATAGGGAAGCAAGAGAATCAAAAGCTGTTACCTGGGGAGAATTGCGATTAACAAGTGCCTCACGGTCAATGGGCGTTTGCTTCTTCGAACCGCAGCTTACCAATGTCAATGCAAGCAAAGAATAAAACAGTTTTTTCATGGTATTTAATATAGTTGATAAAAATTCAGGATGTTGATGAGTACAAAGATAGAGGTTTCTATAGGATTTTTCTCTGCACAGATTGGCAGAAAGACTAAGAGATTTGCTTTACTGATCATCCAAAGACACCTATAAAGAATCTATCGGAGAAAAAAATCCTCTGCCACCGAAATAGTTTGGCGACAGAGGATCTGATTTATTGTGAATTTAAATCACAAAAGAAAGAATTGATTATTTATATCCGGGATGTTGTGTCAGATTCGGATTGTCAACCAGTGGGTGACCGGCAGACTTAGCTGCAAAAGGCAACAATTCTGAACAGTTTTCCTTATAGCCATAGTAAAGACCGTCACTACCATCAGCAGCTTCAATCCAGTCGGGATATTTACCACCGTTTTCTGCGGAGCCTGTCGGATTCATATAAATGATCTTACCGATTTGCAGTGCATTGAAACCTTTGCCAAAGCCTACAGCTTTACGGGCATTACCATTGAATGTACTGGTATAGGCTTCGAACATATTAACCGGGTACCATTTATCGCCTGCATTAACAGCAATACCGTGTGCACGAACTATTTCAGCCAGTTTAGTCTGGAAAGCATCATATTCAGCTTTATTTGTAGGTACAGCTTTTGCTACTGCAATTTCGTTGTCATCGGTCAAGTCAATATAATCAATTGCCAGGAAAGTATCACCATAAGTCTGTGCATCTTTATGGAACTTATACAAACGATATACCGATACATCAGCATATTTGTTCTTACGATCTGAAAGGTCTTTCATCGCTTGCTTTGTTGCTGCCAATTCTTTGGCGATGCGCCCCATACGGATCAAATCTGTACGAAGTGAAAGTTCTCCGCCAAATTCCCATTTACGTTCCTGAGCCAAAGCATCCTCGAATTCCTGCGGATCAGTAGGTATCGGTAACGACCCTACACCAGCACGATCGCGAATCTCTTTTAAAGCATCTTTGGCAGGCTGAGTCGGAGCACCATTCAGATAGTTCTGAGTTTCAGCATACATCAGCAATACATCAGAGTAACGTATGATAGGAATATTTACATTACGCTTGTTTGCATCAGATTCCGGTGCCACACACCAGGGGATACGGAATTTACCCGACATGATGCAAGAGTAAGTAGTACCTACATCCACCCAGGTATCATTGCTGGCACCGCCTTCCAGAAAATAAATACTGTAAGAAGTACAGGTCACATCCCGGCGGGCATCGCCTTCTTCAAAAGACAAATAGTAAGTAGGCAAAATGAATTGCATCGCTTTACGCGAACCATACGTACCACCTCTGGTACCCGGATGTGCATACAAACCAAACTTTGAATTTGTCGTTGCTCCATACTGTGCCAGACTAAAAAGAATTTCCTTATTCAAACTGGTAAATTTACGCTGACAGTAATTATACCATAAATTCTGAAAACCACTCATTCCGCCTTCTGCCTGAACCAGTGAGTTCTGTCCATGCTCTATGATATCGCTACAAGCTTTGTCGGCTATCTGATAAAGTTCACGTACACGAGCTTCATCACTGCGACGGGAAACTTTCAATGTAGCCGGATCATTCGTTTCAAGATTCCAACGCAATGAATAACCTCCGGCATAAAGAGCCACACGTGCCAACAGTGCCAAAGTGCTCTGTTTGGTTAAACGTTCGGTAGTAGCAAAACCACTTTCTTCGAACCAGGGCATATAATTTGCAGCAGTCTGCAAGTCTGATACGATACGATCATAAATGACATCACGAGACGTACGTTTAGGATAGAAAGTCGACTCAGCATCCGGATCCATATCTTCCAGAGGTTCCCAGTTTGCGGGAACATCACCATAGATACTAATCAGGTTAAGATAGGCAAAAGCACGCAGTGCAAGCGCTTCACCCAACAAGGAGTTACGCTTGGTAGTCTCCGGCATCAGGTTCAGATTCTTGATGGCAATATTAGTTGCCTCAATAGCACTGTACTCTTCATTGTAAAGTGTAGTTACGGTATAAGGAGAAGTTGAATCATAAAACCAGTTACAAATATTGTATTTTCCGTTGTTGGTAGTACCGTCCTCACTGGAGTGAGTTACAGTTTCACCTGCCATCAACTGATAAACCAGCTCGGTAGGAATAATCCCCCGATAACAGCCTGTGACGAATAATTCGGCAGCTTCCTCATTTTTAAATACAGTTTCAGAATCGGCTGATGTATAAGAAGGCATTTCGAGCCAGTCCGCACAAGACGTCATTCCCATGGAAAGCGCCACTACAGACAAAATGACTAATTTCTTTTTTGTATTGAATAATCTCTTTTTCATAATGCTTAAGTTTAGAATGTTAAGTTAAGACCAATGACGTAACTTCTTGAACGCGGATAAGTAGAACTGTCATATCCCGGTGTACAAACAACCTGGTCATTGCCAGCAGAAACCTCAGGGTCATAACCGGAGTAACCGGTAATCGTTGCCAGATTATTGCCTGTGAAATAAAGACGTGCATTAGAAATCATAAACTTCTTCAGCCATACTTTGGGCAATGTATAGCCCAGTGTCACTTGTGCAATACGCAGGTAAGAACCATCTTCCACATAGTATGAAGAAGGATAAGTGATATAACCGGAATTTGTTTTACTCAGATTCCATGTGGCAGAAGCCTCATTCGGATTCAGTTCTTTGTAACGCTCCAAAGTAGTAGCCTGTTTACCGGTCTGCGGATCGATCATGCGATAGTAGTGATCGCCGAATTCAGTAGGTACATTCTGGAAAGCAGCATAAGGACTCATACTGTGTTTGGTGGCATTGTAAACATCATTACCAATAGAGAATTTCATGAAAACGCTCAAGTCAAATCCACGATAACTAAAGGTATTATTGAATCCTCCGATACAGTCAGGAGTACCATTACCAATCTTAGTTTCTTTTTTAGTGAACTGAGGGTTGCCGTCTTTATCCACATCATTCGCAGCAAACTTGATATCCCCCGGTTGCGGTGTTCCCTTTTCAGGTCTGACAACGCCATCTTTCAATGCCAATTTACCATCTGTACCCTGAACAAAATCATCCGTTGTATACACACCTTCATAAATATAGCCGTACATATCGCCTAAACTTTCACCTACTTTTGCATAATAGTTCACCATACCCGAACGGTTACTGCCGACAGAGAAAGTCTTGCTCTCGATCCCATTTTCCAAAGAAAGAACCTTTGAGCGGTTGAAAGCCAGATTCAAATCACTGGTCCAGCGGAAGTCTTTGGTCTGTATATTCACCGTATTGATTGAAACTTCCCAACCGCGATTGCGTATCTTACCAATGTTTTGGAATTGATTCTTATAACCGGTTGAAGAAGGAATTACACTCTTCAATAACAGGTCGTCTACTTGGTTGTTATACCATTCAGCAGTAATATTCAAGCGACTATTAAAGAGAGACAAGTCCAAACCAATGTTAGTAGAACGTACAGTCTCCCACTTCAGTTTCTTATTTCCTAAAGTTTCATCTACAATATAAACAGGAGAGCCTACCGTATTATTCATCGGATAATCAGACTCTTTGAAAGAAGTGACATACATGTAGTCGCTAATGTTACAGTTACCCGTTGTACCGTAACCTACACGCAACTTAAAGCTATTGACAACATCTGCCACTTTATTATCTTTCCAAAAGCCTTCTTCCGAAATACGCCATGCACCGGATACCGAAGGGAAAATACCCCATTTGTTACCTTTTGCAAATCTGGAAGAACCGTCACCACGAATCGTACCTGTCAACAAATAACGCTCATCAAAGGAGTAATTTACACGTGCGAAAGCAGAAACAATCCCATTACGCGAGTGACTTACCGATTTTGATTTTACGGTAGCATTATCAATCTTATCCAACCCAAAGATATTAGGATAAGGGAACTTGGTAAGTTCCATTTTATTTCCTTCAGATTCGGAATAAGTGACTTCATGTCCCAACAATACATTTACCTTATGTTTTTTGGCAAATGTCTGATTATAATTCAGCGTATTGGTGATTTGCCATTTATAAGATTCTTCGTTTTCAATGCTACCATTCATACCTGTATTCTGATCCATCAGATAGGAAGTAGAGTTTTCATCAGCAAAAGAAGTAGACTTGGAATTTGTCCAGGTGTAACTACCGGCTGTACGCCAGGTAAAGTATTTCAGAATATCAATTTCAAGACCTGCATTGACCGTATAAATACGAGAACGTTTGTTAGAAGTGGAAGCCTCGTTTTGTACAAGCGGATTGGCTGTATCGAAGCTGGAATCCAAGGCAGAAAAGTCCGGATAAGTCTGCGTATGTAGCAATTCATCCTGAGTAAAGAGCGTACCACCAATAATGGGTTGGAGCAATACATTCTTCATACCCGAGTAAGCACCGCCACCATCAACTGAATTGTTAGAAAACATCGTGTTCACATCCACACGTACACCTTTATAAAGTTCAGAATTGACTTTAGCACGAAAAGCGCTTTTCTTCATACCGTGATTGGCCAGCAAACCATCCTGTCCGTTAAAGTTGTAACTCAACATTACTTGAGTCTTCTCCGTACCGGCAGTCACATTTACATTATGAGACTGAGTCAAGGCAGAGCCACCAAAAACCTCATCCTGCCAGTCGAGAGTAGAAGCTCCGGCATAGCGATCGGCAATACGACCATAAGCACCGGTGTAGAAATCAGGAGCATCCACACCTAAGCTATTATCGAAAACATTACTGTAGTTAGCCAATCCACCCTGAAGTGCTGCCAACTCATACTGATATTTTGTAAACTGCTCAGCATTAGACATCATGTCCAGTTTCTTGGAAAGTTTGTCAAACGAGAAATAAGTATTATAAGTCACCTGTGTTTTGCCTTTCTTCCCCGATTTTGTGGTAATCAGAATAATACCGTTTGAACCCCGTGCACCATAGATAGCCGTAGAAGAAGCATCTTTCAGGATATCGATATTCTCAATATCATTAATATCAATGTTTGTTAGTGCATCTTCCATCTCAAAACCATCTACAATATAGAGAGGTTTAGTACTTTGCGTAATAGAGGTACCACCACGCACCGTTACTTCCACTTTTGCACCCGGTGCACCACCGGCAGTCACAATATTCACACCGGCTGCTTTACCTTGCAAGGCTTGTGCTGCAGTCATTGCAGGTACAGCTGCCAAATCTCCTGCTGAAACAGAAGAGGTAGCTCCCGTAAGATCTCTACGTTTTACTTTCGCATAACCGATAGCCACTACTTCGTCCAGCATCACACTGGATTCTTTTAATGTAATGTCAAAATGAGTTTTACTACCGATTAATACAGTCTGATTGTCATAGCCTACAAATGAAACAACCAACTCCTTGGCAGAAGCAGGTACCGAGAGTTTAAAATTACCATCAATATCGGTAATCGTACCGACAGAATTGTTGCCTTTCACAGTCACAGAAGCACCAATCACCACGTCCATCGCATCGCGAACCGTACCGGTAATTGTCTTGTTCTGAGCAAAAATGCTTAGAGGGTAGCTTATTAACAGAAGCATCAATAAGCAGAAGTTTTTGCGTAAGATTCTCATAGATTATTAATATATAATTTGATAATAAATAAATTCAAGTTTAACAAAGCATGCTCCGTTATCGAACACAGGTTTTGTGTCTGCAAATATAAGGGGTCTCATAATCTACAGATATGCAACTTTTGACAGAAACACTCTCATTTTTGATTTTCTTTAAGAAAAGATGCGCTTTTTAAGCTATAAAACAGCAGAAAAAGAGACAGTTAATAATCATTCTGATTTTCAACTGTCCTTTTTGATTTAATCGATTTCCTCTTCTGAAATATCCGTTTCGCGTCCAAAAGAGCGATATTCTAATGGAGTAAAACCTGTACGTTTTTTGAATAGTGAGAAGAAATGCTCAGTAGATTTATAGTCGAGCATAAAAGAAATTTCTTTAACTGATTGGGAGGTTCCCACCAGCAGTTGTTTTGCTTTGCGTAATTTCAATTCCTGGAAGTATTTTGCCGGGGCATAGCCCGTATAGTCTTTAAACACCTTACGGAACCATGAATAGCTAATATTCAGTTTCATAGCCAGTTCTTCCGGATCAATATCCTTAAAGACATTTTCATTCATAATAATTTTAGCTTGTTCAATCTTCTGGTCTACATCCCCTACCTCAAAAATCTTATTCTTCGAAATAGAAAGGATCATCCCAAGCATATGCATTACAATACCCGAAAGATACTGTTGAGCTGAAATCTTATCCTGCTCTGCAATCTCCAATGCACGGGAGAAGAGCGAAACCAACTCTTCATTTAATCCAACTTCAAGAACTTGATTGTCTTTAGATAGAAACCCCTCCCCAAACAAGTTATTAACTACCGGGCCTTCAAAACCAATATAATATTCATTCCAGCCGGTTTGCTGATAAGGGTGATACGTATGCCATTGTCCCGGGAAAAGCACCATCAAACGTCCTTTACAAACCTGCTTTTCGGGGGTTGTTTCCGAAGTAAATAAGCCTCGTCCTTTTGTTATATATACTATTTGATATTCGCGCAGAATACGACCTTTGCTGGTATTAAAAAAATAACCGGAAGGATGATTTTTCAATGGATAAGGGGAGTCCGGCAAAATAGACTGAAAGCCAACAGTATTGACCCACAAACCAAACTTGCGATCCATATCATTTACTATCAGATACTTGAATTCAACTCCTAAATCGTTATAATTCTTAGTCATACGTACCCTATCATAATATATAAATAGTAAGAAACAACAGACAAAGATAAAAATAATCTTCTAAAAACACTACTATTTAATTCAGAAATGAAAAAAATTGAATCCATTGATGTGAGCTGGTTACAAAACGATCAATAAAATATAGCTTTATTATCTATTTTTCATTAACACAATTAACACTATTCTTTAACTATAGATTTTACACATGCAAAAGTGTACACTTTTGTATACATAAAGTACGTACTTTTATCATACAAAAGTGTACATTTAACACATACTTAAGTACGTACTTTTATAACATAAAGAATACACTTTATTAATCTACTGTTTTTCAATAATATAAACAGAAATAAATCTAATTTTAAAAGAAGAAAAGGCGTGGTGAGCGTATACAATGTATGAGAGATAATGCTTATTTCGATAACTAATATAAATCTGATATAAAGTATCGGATCTGATTTTCATTGTAATTAGTACGTTCTAAACTATTCTCAAAGTATTATACCCATTGGTACCTTATACCAATGGGTACAACTTTCAATACTACATAAAGTCAAAAAACAATCTGATACTTAGTCCTTCATCTCCTTTTTTAATACGTACAATTCCCGGCTGGCTGTGTGGGCCATGCTGTGATATCGGTTTAAATGAACGGATAGCGGGAATATCTAATAAGAAAGAGATGTCTCCGGAAGGAAAATCGGGCATCGTATTAATCCCATCCTGCCTACCGAAAGGCTCTTGTGGAGTAAACATGCGAAGAAAGAGTCCATCGGTAGAAGAATAAACAGTAAAAGGAGCAATGCTACTCTGCACTGTAGCCCAATAAAAATTAGCGTGATACCCTTTAAACTCAGGATAAACCAGATTCTCAAAACTCTCTCCGGTTATCGTATTGTTATACGCTTTTTGCCAAACAGCATAATTGGTTCCTTTCACCCGGTTCTTCCATACGCGATAGGGACCACGTCCAAACCAGCGCATCCCCGTACAGGCTGTCTCAGGATAAGAAAAGGTCAGACCAAGATTTAATACAGCCTCATCCATAAAAGCATCATCAAATCCACCCCCGCCTGAAGCGCGATTGAGCAATACAGCATCCATAGATAACAGACCGGAAGCCGAGAGGCGCCACTGTATAGAGTCAACGCCACCCCGGTAATAAGCACAGAACACCGCATCGTTTCCCTCCAAACGAGTGGAATAACGAACCAATTCCATTTTCATGCCTACCGGAAGAGGACCATTGGTTAATGGAACTTCGATATGTGTGTTTTCTTTTACCACCTTGGCAATAGTGGCATTACTCTTCCGAAAAGAAACAGCAATCCCATTACTACTTAATGTCACCAGCGAATCACACTGACTTAAAGAAGCCATATTCTTATTAGTAGTTAGGAAGGAGGGCATTTCACGCTTCAAATACTCATCGGCATAACGCACAGGCCATGTCCAGTTACAAAGACTCTTACCATCCGGCCCGAAAGCTTCCAATTCCAACACATCTGCCTCCCAAAAGCAAGAAGGCAACTGCATGTGTGCATATCCGGTTTCACCGGGGGCGAGAGATGGCAAACGAACTTCTCCGCTATCAATGCAACAGACATCAACCTCCTTTTGCAAGGGTGAAGGATAACGATGAAGACGGTAATTCATCCGGCAATCACGGAGATTAGTATATAAATAGGTATTGGTGATAGCAAATTCTCCGCGAAAAGAAGGAGTGATATAAAATTGCCGGAACTGAATGGGAGCCCAGACTTCGCGTACTGTATACACACTTCCTTCCCGCTCACGATAAGGGCCAACAATCCCATCGGGAGCATTGAACCGATCAGAATCCAATCGTCCGCCCTGATCTGTCCGACGGACAGCTTCATCGGAAAATGCCCACATAAAGCCACCGGCAAAAAGAGGATGAGAAGTATAGTTAGCCCAAAAATCTTCCAGTCCGGCTCCATGTCCCTGATCGTACTGACCATGCATAAATTCGGTAGGCATAAAGACATTATAGCCATTAGTAAAACGGGCTACGCCGGTGAGATACGCCGGATAGTGATGTGTATCCAGTCCGCTAAAATCGGCCCAGGGATGAATTACATGCCGTTGCTGAGGATCATAATCCGAGAAATGTTTATCAAGAGCAGAATTCCAGCCTCCTTCGTTCCCATTACTCCAAAGCACAATAGAAGGATGATTTACGTCACGGATAATCATCTCCTGTTGTAAACGTTTGCCTACATTTTCATCATAAGCATTTTGCCAGCCAGCCAATTCATCAATAACAAAAAGTCCCAACGAATCACAAGCATCCAGGAAATGTGTATCAGGCGGATAGTGAGAACGGACAGCATTCATATTCATCTCTTTCAATAACAAAGCATCCTGCACGCTAATCTCTTTATTCGTAGTGCGTCCACCATCCGGGTGGAAAGAGTGACGGTTGATACCTTTCATTACAATCTTCACACCATTGACATAAATTCCGTCCCGGGGACGAAACTCTACCGTACGAAACCCGATGCGTTCCTGATGTTGATGTAATAGTTGCCCGCTCCGATTGAGCAGTTTTAATTTAAGAAGATAAAGATTCGGAGATTCAGGGGTCCAGGGAAGAATATTCTCCCATTGAGTATCCAACCGATAAAGAGTAGCACTATCTGTCAGTTGGAAAGAATGTTCTTTGAGCAATTCGCCACTCTTTAAATTCTCAACAGTTGCTAATAAACAATAACCGGATTTTGCTCCTGACAAATAGACATCCGCCAACAAATGTCCATCACACAAAGCATTCACTGCAACCCGATCGATATGTTCCTTTGGTTTTATTTCAAGCCATACCGGACGATAGATACCGCCAAACAGCCACCAGTCAGCTTTACGTTCGGCAGCATTTACCGATTTATTGGCAGAATGCTTACTGACGCGTACTTCCAACCGGTTCTTACCTCCAAAATTCAGAAGCCTGGTTATATCATAGGAGAAACGATAAAAACCTCCTTGATGAACCGGTCCTGCTACACAATCGTTCACCAGAACTTCAGTATCAGTCATTACCCCATCAAAAACGATTTGCACTGTCTGTCCGGTGTATTCCTTCGGTACTTTAAAAGAGTGTCGGTAAATTCCGGTTTCCATACTCGGATTCTTTACCCCTTTTTCCTTGTACCACCGTCCATAGGTATAAGTACCAAACCCCTGTAATTCCCATTGTGAGGGTACTTCGATCTTACTCCACCGACGGCTATTATTCCCATCGGAACAATAGAAATCCCACGTCACGGTGTGATTCAATCCCGTACCGGAAAGATAGCGGCGATGTGTAGATGTAGACTGGGCAAAGACCGCCTGAAAGAGAAAAATAAACCAGAAAGCTAATATATACTTCATCTCAAATAGGAAAATTAACAGTGTAAATCAGTTTATTACAGAAAGCACAGAATTTCAATTGTTTTAAACTCTGTATAGAACAATTGAAATTCTGTGTTTTTGTATAGCACAAAGATAAGACAGAAAAGGCGGAAACAACGGGGATTTTATTTATTTATTAATCAAAAGGAGAGAATCTTATCCGTTGTCATCCGTCCTCTATCTGCCTCATCCGTGTACCATAGAAAACAAATCAAATGTTATTACTTTAACAGTTTCTTCACAAACTTCGTTGTTCCTGCTTCCACTACAATAAGATAAGTACCTTTGGGCAAACTGTCCAATCCGCTGATGTACAGTACTGCTCCTCCGTCTACCACATAGGCAGTGCGGTGAACAAGTGTACCCGCAGAAGAGTACATCGAAACTGTAGTACATCCGGATATCTCTGCCGGGAATTCAACCGTTATTTCATCCTTGAAATAAAGCGGATAAATGTTCAGATCAGAGTGGAATGCCGTTTCTCCCGAGATGCCGGTTGGCTTATTAAGCTCATAACGTTCCTTTGCTTTGGCGGCACTCATGGCTCCTCCATAGACGTGAAGCTCATCAATTGCCCCGGTAAAGGGAGTATTGAAGTTCACATTACAGTTACCGATAACAAACAACTCCGACTCTGAAATATCACCGGTTTTGTCAGTCACCTCACCTTGGAAAACTCCATTAATATACATTTTCAATGTTTTGGTTTCACCATCACGGACACAGACTATGTGGTTCCACTCACCATTGAAATATTGAGTAGCAGGAATGTCGAGATTGGATTTCGTAACATCATCGTCAATACCAAAGGTAAGATTTCCATTCTTGTACTGTAATCCGACCCATTTCCCAGTAGCACCGGTCGAAGCATTCTTCGCATGGCTACCTTTGTGGAACAGATACCAGTCTACACCATTGTCTCCGTTGGAACGGAACCACAGTTCAATACTAAAATCCCCGGTGCCCAGTTGTAATTGATCGTAAGAGGGTTGTTCCATTCTACGGGTTGCAGGAGTTGCGGGCAGCTCCAATGCCTGTTGGCGGACCCCACTTATCCATGTGGGAACAAAACCTACTGCCTCTGCTTTTCCATACACCGAATTGACAGCAGATGTACCGGTTGTTTCATCAAATGAGAAATAGGCTAATTCATTCAATATCACCGGAGCTTTCACTTTAATCGTTCCGGAGAGAGTAGCTACGGTAAGTCCGCCAACACTCTCTATGGTATACGCATACGTGCCTGTTGCCTGGGGAGTTCCTTCAATCGTGAAAAGACATTCTTCCTTGTCCACGACAACGGTAAGCCCTTCCGGCAGTCCTGCTATTTTTACATCTTCCGCATTCTTCCATGAATATGAAATCGGTGAAATCGCTTCACCCAGGTCTATCGACTGGTTCAGATAACCGATGCCCTTCTTCGCGAATGAAGCATTTTCCGTATCCTGATCTCCCAGGTAGTAACCCAGATGAGGAGGTTGGTTATAAGCCACATTTTGCCAGGCTATTCCCATGCGATAAACAGGGTCGTGCATCAAAGTGGTTATCTTATATTCAGTAGGAATAATAGTGGTAAAGACCAACAGATCGGAGCAAGTCTTTGAATCCCATAGGATAATTTCTTCACGCCAATCCCCCAATATGTCAGCACTCAAATTGGGAGTGGCTTTGGTAGAGTTGCAGGAAGCGGCATTGCTGTAATCGGACAAAGTAATCATACGGTTCGCTTTCGTGCCGTTCCATTTATCAATCTTAACTCCATCCAACAGTTCGTCCTGCAAATCACCGTCCCAATACACCCTGAAGTTAACGGAAGGGCGGTTCTTACTGGCTATGATATTCCCTTTGCAATCGTATACATTACCATTGGCAGTCGACCACATTTCAAACCCACGGTGAGCAGGATCTATATCCGCAGCAATCCCACGCCCGACGTCCGTTCCGGTTTTCTCGCCAAATATAATCTCGCCTGTTGCGGCAGAGTGCACCTCATACCCATAAGCAGCCGTTTTTTCTTCATGAGGTGAAAAGACTTCCAACCCATCCAAATCGGGATCCAAATCGGACAAGTGAATAGCATCTCCATGTCCTAAACCGGTACGATACAACGTTTTCCCATCCTGATCGATGACACACGCTCCGTAAACGATCTCGTCACATCCGTCTCCATCTACATCTGCTACCGACAGATTGTGGTTTCCCTGTCCATAAGCTCCCGAACCGGATACTTTAGAATCATGAGCCCATCTCATTGTCAGTTTTGTTCCGTCAAAATCATAAGCGGCCAGTGCTGTACGTGCATAATATCCACGGCACATCACTAAACTTGGTTTTACTCCGTCAAGGTATGCCACACATGCCAGATAACGTTCCGAACGGTTACCATATCCATCCCCCCAATCATTAATGTTTCCACGAAGAGGACTGTAAGCAATGGTCGAAATCTCCGCTCCTGTCTGTCCGTTAAAAACAGTCAGATACTCAGGGCCATCCACCACAATTCCTGCTTTACTACCGGAAGAGCGGTAGTCGGCATTGGGATCATCGCTCCCCATTATTACAGATTTTCCCTGCCCATCAATAGTTCCCGGCGCCGTTTTACAGGCAACTTCGGCTTTACCGTCACCATCAAAGTCATACACCATGAATTGAGTGTAATGGGCTCCGGCACGTATATTCTTACCAAGATCAATCCTCCACATGAAAGTTCCGTCCAACTTATAGCAATCCAAATAAACATTGCCTGTGTATCCATAGAAAGAATTATCGCGTGAGTTGGTCGGATCCCATTTCACTATAATCTCATATTCCCCGTCTCCGTCAACATCACCCACGCTACAATCATTCGGAGTGTAAGTATATTCCTGCCCATCCGGATAAGTTTCACGCGTTTTATCTTTATCCGTTTGAACAACGTCATAAGGTAAAGTCACTCCACCTCCCGGACGTTTTAGAGGAATTCTTTTATATTGTTCCGCCCAGACGGACACTTCTTTTGTGATTTCGGTCTCTGTACCATCCAGTACCCCTTTAAGCATATAGCGAGAAGCTACAGTACCGTCTTTATCTACATAATTGGTTGTAGTTACCACAGGAATAGTCGTGATTTTGACTCCATCCCGATAGATGTCAAAGCCCAATTTTCTGGCATCAGTAACTAAACTACGCCAGGACAGAAACACTCCGTCGGAAGATTTTACGGCAACTACTCCTCTATCCAATTTTTCCTGAGCCTGCCCCCACAGAGGTATCATGATACCTCTAAGAAGCAAAAAACATAATACTATACTTATTTTTTTCATTTGATTACTTATTCAGCTTCAAATCATATCTAATAAACCAGTTCTCATCAGAAGTCTCTAAGTTACTACCCACAGAAGTAGCTGTGACATATTTTTCAGCAACTTTATCTGCCCATATCTTACGCGCCTTATCTCCCCAGCGCCTTGCCGAACGCAACATCGTATAGTAAGTACGTGCTTCACCGGCAGACTCTAACCTCGACTCTTCAACCAGCAATGAATCTACCATCCAATGGGCATACTCCGGCTCAACGATCACCTCGTTGGTTTCTTCGTCTTCACCTAAAATCCATTCACCCAAAGCCGGAGCCGCAATACGTCCACGAACTCCCTGACAGTTCAACTGGCTCTCTTTACCGACACATTGATACAGGCAAACAGGATAGTCAGAGAACGGGGGTGAAAATGTATTAGTAGCTTTATTATAGAGCGAACCGAAATTCTGTCGGGCAGAAGACTGACCATTAAGGAACTGTAATGCTTCACGATAGCGTCCCAATCCGGCACAGGCCTCGGCCAGCCACAGATGGATATCAGCAGCTTTGTAATAACATAAAGGCACATCATTACGATAAATATAATCACTGGTAGTATGAGCTCCTAAGAATTTATAAAAAATCAGTCCTTCCGTACTTTCTTTATAGGATTTATTAATTCCTCTATTTTTCTGATCATTAGCACCACTTATTTCCCACCGGGTTACAGCTGTCACAGCCGGACGCAAATAATATTTATTTGGATAAGTATTAGAAAAGTACTCAATCACCCGATTCGTTTGTTTTTTACTATAATCATAGAAAGCCACAGAAATATGATCCTGACGATTATAGGTTGTTGTTGAGAACAATTGACTCCAGGAACCCTCGTACTTCGACTTATTCAATGTAAAACTAGCCTCTTGTTCTCCACCGGTACGAATAATACTAACACAGTTATCCCATACTTTCTGATAATAAACAGCATTTTCGTCTGCTGAGTTTTCCTTCTTTGTTTTATACAAATAAAGCTCAGCTAACAAACACTCGGGAGTAGGGCAAATACGGTTCCACTCCAAAGACTCGGGAGAATCACCCTGTCCCGGATACAACACGGTAGACCAACGTATATCTCCTTTCCCATTAATACCATTCATTCCATTTTCAACCAAACTGATACACTTATCTATCAACTGATCGAATTTAAGTACGGGATATTGTGACAAGTCCTGATAAGTAGCCAAAGGATCATCTAAATAGACGGCTTCACCATATATTTTAGCAAGCATCAGATAAGCCCATGCTTTATATCGTAACGCACCACCAATAATACCTTTATAATCACTGTCAGATAACACAGTAGGATATTGTTCTCTGTATTCAAATACATGTTTAAGATAATCATTACTATTCATGATAAGAGCGTAAAATCCTTTGGGATCAGCCAATTCATTATCAGTAAACGGAGTTTGTAAATCTTTGTAATTATAAACATCCCACATATCTATTGAAGCATTGGTAGTAGGTTCCAGCAGGTCTCCCCTCAATCCTTCCAAAAACATGGCTTGGTCTACTACATCTTGTACACAAGCAGCCAGCCCCATGTAGCCTGTATATAGCTCATAAGAAGTTCCTATATAGTCTTTTTCCAGCAATGCATCATCAGTATTCGGAGTGAAAAAATCATCACACCCCGTCAACAAAGGAAACAATAATGCCAAGAAATATATTCTTTTTTTCATAACTTACCTTTATATAATTTTAGAATTGAACCTTAAAACCGAATTTTACTGTACGCGGATTTGCTACCTTTCCATAATCAAAACCACGCATCGAACTATCATAAGAATACATCGTTTCCGGATCTAATCCCAGATAGTCGGTAGCTGTAAACAGATTCTCAGCAGCAACAAACACAGTAGTGCCAGCAAACAATTTAAATTTATAACTTACCATCAGTCCTTTTAATTTTAAATAAGAAGCATCTTCAATCCAACGATCAGAAAAACGATTATTCTCCATCGGATCACCATAAACAGCACGAGGCATATCGGTGATCTGCCCTTCGGCCATCCAACGACGGTTAACAGAAGTCAACTGATTAGAAAAGTCGGACATAGACTCCATAGAACGCCTTACAGCATTGTACATTTTATTACCCTTACTATAGCCGAACGTGAGTGACAGTTGTATCCCCTTATATTCCACAGAAGTAAAGAAACTACCATAAAAATCGGGAAGTGCGCTTCCTAAATTAACACGATCATCCTTATCTATTTTTCCATCATTATTCTGATCTACAAAGTGCATATCGCCCGCAGCGAAAGGTACACCAATCGCATTAGTCAATGCCTTTCCGTCCTTTCCTGCTGCTTCTGCCGCAGCATCAGTAGCAAATACACCAGCTGTCTGATACCCATAAAAAGAGTACAAAGGTTGACCAACCTTGGAAACCACAGCTGAGCCGTCACTCATAGAAAGAACAATCTCACTTTCCCCTCCCAATGATTTCACTTCATTTTTACAAGTAGAAAGTGTTCCGCCTATATACCATTTAAAATCACGATTCTGTATCAATCCTATTTGTGCCCCAATTTCAAAACCTTGATTCACAACTTCTCCCATATTACGATACATATAATTCGAACCATATACAGACGAAATCTCTACCGGCATAATCAAATCCGAACTTTTACTATTGAAGTAGTCTACAGTCAACATCACGCGATTATTGAACATGGCAAGATCCAAACCGACATTGAATGTATTGGTTAACTCCGGAGTGATTTTCGTATTGGGGACTCCCGCACGTACCAACCCTGATAATCCTTTGAATACACGGTTTAAATAATAATACTCTCCGATAGTAGAAGCAAAACGGCTATTTCCGGTCATGACATATTCAGCACGTACATTCAGATTATCCAGTTGTGGCATATTTTTTAATAATGAATTACTCACACTCCATGCTACATTTACAGCCGGATAAACCTGTATACGAGAAGCGTCGGCACCTACAGATGATGAACCGTCAGCTGAGAGATTAACACCTGCAAACAACTGATGATTATAATTATACTTAGCAGAAACATGATAATTCATCCAGTTCCATTTATTTATATAACCATAATATGAACGTCCGATGGTCTGCACATTATTCAATGTTTTATAATAGTCATTTGCAGTATTCCATCCCGAACCGGCATTATAATCAATACTATTCATTGCAATTTGGGCACCTGCCGCTGCAGAAACTGTATGTATACTTGCCAGTACTTTCTGATAGCCCAGTTCAAGGGCATAATAAGTATTTAGAGTCGTTCCTTCCGCCGAACGTATCGTATTCTCTGCCAAGCGGTTTTCTAACGGCATAATAGTAGTAATACTTACACCCGGAACGAAAGCATCTTCTTGTGTCAGATTATAATTTAAACCAAAATTGGCTTTCAAGTTCCAATTATCATTTATGGTATATAATAAACCGGCATTCATCAATACATCATAAGCGTGCTGTTTCATCTCCACATCATTGACAACAGAAAGCGGATTACTTACACTATTGTTCTCTATCAGATTACCATCAGCATCACGAATGGAAGCAAAATCCGGCAACAGGTTATTCTTACTGTCTTTATTATAAGGAGAGAATAAAGGACCCTTGCGCAAAGCTGTTAATATCGGATTCGTTTCTGATATCATTCCCTGTTCTGCCACTCGGTTGTTTGTATATCCGAATGAAATCGTCGAAAATAATTTCACATTTTTACTAAGATTCACATCGGCATTCATACGAGCATAGTATTTGGTCGAGTTTGTCTCCTCTACCACTCCTTGCTTATTTTTCACGCCGATAGAGAAATCATATTTAGCGATTGCATCACCACCTTTGATTTTTAACACATTATCTGTGACAAAAGCATTCCGATAAATCAAATCTTGCCAGTCAGTATTATTATTATAGAGATAATTGTAATAATAACCCGGATCTTCTTTTAAAAAAGGAAAAGCCGCCAATGCATCAGACATATCTTCATATTTTGTCAAAGCTATATTCCCCATCAGACTCTTGTAATCGTTTACTCCTAAAACCGGTAGTGTAGCATTATTCCATGAAAGTCCGTATTGCCCTATAAATTCGACTTTTGTATCAAGATCCGCAGCTTTATCTGTTTCGATCATAATAACCCCATTTGATCCCAATGAGCCATATAAAGCGGCATCTGCCCCTTTCAGAACCGTAATATTCTCAATATCCTGTACATTCACTACACTGAAAATATTCTTAGAGTATCCACTAATAACCCCAGATTCGTTCATATCGGGCATGTAAGGTATACCATTTATTACAATCAATGGAGAAGAGTTGGCTACCATCGTATTAGCACCCCGTAACTTGAAATAGTCTCCTTCACTATTCTGCCCCCCTTTTGAAATAAGTTCTATTCCGGGAATGTTACGAAATCCTTGTTCTACATCTGTTATAGCTAAGTTAAGTTCACTTTTACTAACCGACGTAAGATTGGTTTGTTTCACATTTTGTTTTACCAAGCCCACAGAGGGTAGTGTAACTTTATCGGCGTATCCTTTCATATCGTCCGGTATCAATACAATACGTAGCTCTGCACGTCCTGCTATAGGTTCTTCTTTCGTATAAAAGCCCGGACACCATACGGATATAGTAGCTTTAGCAGACACATTATTAACAATAAATCGTCCGATACTATCACAAGTAACCGTCTCATCCATACCCGATAACGTAATCACCGCATCGGATAAAGGCTGATTACCATAGGAACTGACCACTGTACCCGAGATTTTCATTCCACCTTTTTGTGCTTTCAAATTCATAAAGCAAAAGGTAGAAAGAAATATTATCAATATTATTTTATAGTTATTCATTATTCTAATGCTATAGGATTAATAATTATTTGCCGAAGGCTTCAAAGCCCAATGGTAAATGCGCAATTTCTTACTGTCTCCTTTGTAGAATTCCACACGGATACGGAAGGAGCTCATACCTTCACCTTCTATTTTTACAGTGCCAACCGGACCACCAAGTCCATCCCATTTCACAACTTTATCTCCATACAAGTCAGCTGTTGTCTCATTTACACGGTCAAAATTCCATGGAGTAGATGAAACGATAGAGAGATTAGAACCTATCAATTTCATATTAGCATCTGGTGAAGGGCTTTTCCCATCGGTATTACCATCAAAATAAACATTGACATACGGGTGCCCACTACTATGAAATCCCATATATAGGTCATACTCACCACAAGGAACTTGCATCACTCTCGCTTTATAAGGATCGTTCTCTTTTTCTCTATATCGTTCCAGTGGAGGAAACTCAGCCCAGAAAGGAGAAGCATCTTCGTCACCATTTAAATCCAAGATATAATAGTTTGACAGAATTTCAGGTTTGGGAGTCGCAGAATCTTCAAAAATAGCAATCTTAGTCGTATTCATAAAACTATAATACATTTTCTGTTCCTCTTCCGTAAGATATTCATAATAATGCACTAACGACTTGATGCGTGTCAGAATATAGTTAGTTGGTATCTTTACATTCGTCATTTTATACATAATACCATTACTCAACTCTTCCATACTACTTTCATCTATTTTTTGAACAGTAGTACGCCAAATCCTATTAAAAGAAGATTTTATATCTATGGTACTAAAATTTTTCAATTCTCCGGTATAGAATGCAGCTTCTTTAATCCACGTCATAGCCGTAGCCGAGTCCAGTGCTGTCAATGTTTTTCCCATAGCCGTATATTGTATCTTCAATTTATCGAAGCAGTCTTTCATCACATTGTTATCCGGTAAGAAAAGAGTAAACTGTTTAAATTCCGAGTTGAACTCCGCTTTCTCAAACAGCGGATTGTACACATAGAAGACAGAGTCATACACAGTATTACCAGTTATATCTACCCCAGTAGGAATAGAGTTTACTTTATCAAAACGCATTTCATTATTCTTCATGACAGAATCACGAAATATAGAATACTCATCCGGAAGATTCTTTATGTAATCGAACATATTAATTTTTGATTTCATTAATTCGTCAATCACATGAACAACTCCATTCTTCAAACGATAGGAGCGTTGTACTTTAGACTTATTAACGTAGGTATCTTCCCCCTGTTTGGTTATTTGAAGGTACACCCCATTCAGTGTAGGAATACGCAAACCATTTTTCAAATCACTCTGCAGAAAAGGCAAATAATTAATATGATACTCCATTCTTAGAGTGTCCTTAGAGTCAATTCCCGAAGCAGTCATTGCAGCGTTATCTACTACCCAAAAAGTAAGTTGTTGTTGCTCCTTGGTTAGCTCTTTGTCAAGACCACATGCTTTAAGTTGATTGTAAAATTCACTATATTCAGAATTACCGTCAAAAAACTCCCTCAAAGTTTCATCCAAAATTTCTTCTGATAATTTATTACTCCCATGATAATATTCATCCCATTTATCCGAACAAGAAATAAAAATCAGGGTAAGCAATGCACATATAGATAAGATATACTTATTCATAATTCCTCCTTTTAATTAATTGGTTCAAATATCAAACAATCCAAATAAGAGTAATAATCATCACCCGCCATAAAACGTACTGTATGAGGTACCGATTCAGTAAACTCCACCTCTCCTACGGTTGTGGTAATCATCTCACTTTTGGAGGTACTATTTCCCCAGGTAGTAACCTGTGCTCCCACATATTCGCCGTCAACGATAACCGACCATCGTCCTTCTTTAGTTTTGAGAGCCTGATTGTAATGTACCAGAGATATTTTATATTTACCAGCAATGATCATCGGACATTCCATCTGTATCCAACCATATTTTCCAAGATTCAGAAACATACAATCGTGATTGGAGGCTTTATACATTGCTTCATTTTTATTAGCCAGATGATAAGTATAGTTACTACCATATCCACCAGAAAGTTTATAACAGTTCAATGTATCATATGCCAGACTACGAGTATATGTTTCAGATTGATTTTCTAATTGATACTTCTCACATACACCTGCCAGCTCCGGATAATCGGTCAAATCCCAAGTGACTTTAGTTGCTTTCGGTTCTGTAATTTCCATCATCCCATCTACCACATGAATGACTCCATTCTTACAATTCAGATTTTTTCGAGTGACACTGATACCCTTCTTTGTTTCTTCATTATAGTTCAGAAAAAACATCTCATTTACCAATCTCATACTGATAAGAGTATTAGATGCCATCATGGAAACATTTTTCGATGTATTATTATCTATATCAGTATTCATATCGGCAAATGAATAAGCAGAATTTGCAATATGATAACCTACATATCGATTTACCTTATTGGCTGGATCAGTATAATTAGTATTTGTTTCACCCAAATAAGCAGCCAACGATGCCACACTATTTATACCGGCTTCCGTAAACACATCATCCGGTACAGCAAAAAGAGTGTAACGGTACTTTACACCATTCATATAAATACTACTCAATAGCTTGTCATAACCTGTTTTATCGAGTAAATCAAGCATTAAAGCATAATTTTCATCCAGATTATCAACAATAGTACCCGTCACAGGTGTTAAAACACTTTCCAAAAGATGAATCACTGCATTGGTAGCTGTAATATTCAACTCCTTGATACGTGCTTCACCATTAATATAGAATGCCTGAAACCCTCCTTCACGCATTTCCAGACTTAAATAATCTCCACTTGCTGTAGAATCCGGAAACATACCATCAGGAAAATCCGAAGTTGTATATTGTTTAGAAGCTATCGTATGATAACGAACCAGATTAGAAGCTTCCTCCATATCCAGCTCCCGTACCGAACTTTTTCCTTTTGCCTGAAGATATTTGTGCATCGCTTCATTATCAGGTACAAAGCAAGTATAATCCATATTCAGATTCACTGTATTAAACAGTCCGGTATACTTCAATAAATCTACCCATGAGGAATATACATCCTCGTTGGCTTCCATAAAACTGGCAGCGGGCATTTTATCTGTATCTTTGAACACCTGATCGGCATACGGGTCGGAACAAGCCCCCCACATAAGAGTAAATGCCGCCGCTAATAGAATTACTACGCGTTTCATATTGTCCTTCTTTTTTTTAATTACTGATACTTTCATAATATTCACTTTGTACTAACAATGGGTTTTTCTGTAACTCAGACTCTGAGAACGGCATATACCATGACCCTTCGTTGGACAACGTAGCTCGTCCCAATGATTGCGACGTGGCAGCCACAGCTTTCAGAGCTTGTTCTATGAATAAGTTTTTATACCGTACATCTGATAACTGTTGGCTTCTTAAACCGATACGTAACATATCAAACCAGTTTTTACCTTCAGCAAAGAACTCTTTCTGCCGCTCTACCAATAAATATTCCAACATGGTTAACCTGTCTTCACTTAATGTCATTTTTTCCAAACCGGCACGTTGACGAGTTTTATCTATAAGTTCGCCCGCCATTTCATAATTATCCTGCATAATCAGTGCTTCTGCTTTCATTAAATAGACATCAGCTAAACGATAAACCAAATAATTCTGATCATTTTCTGAGGCAACACGCGCCGTAGCATTATCTACCCCAAGATACTTCCAAATATAACCAGCCTCATTATATGAATAATTCAATCCACGAGATTCATTCTCGTTTTGTTCAAAAAGATTAGTCATATAATCGGATACTTTGTAATATCCGTCAGTACCTGCTTTAAACCAAGTCAGGAAACTATTCGTTTGGCTCTTCGGGTTACTATATTGTATTTCAAAAATTCCTTCATTACTATTTCCCGGATAATAATTCAAAAAGCCATTACCAATCAGTCCTACACGTCCGGAATTAATTACTGAGTTACAATGTTTTATGCTATTTTCATAGTCACCTAACCAAAGATACATATCAGCAAGCAGAGCATGAATCCCCCAGCGTGTGGCACGCCCTTTCGTATTGATAGGATTATCATTATCTACTTCAGGAAAAAACTCCTTTGCATTAGGCAAATATTCTTCCAAATCAGCCATACATGATTTTAAAATAGTAACGCCATCCTCCTTTGGCATTATATAAGGAGCACTATCATCTACATACGGCTCCGTAACAAAAGGGGCATCTTTAAATGTACGAACGATGTAAAAATAAGCAAGTGTCCGCTGAAAGAAAGCCTCTGCCATAAACGAACGACACATATTCATATCGAAAGACGGGTCTTTATCTACTACATCCGGTGCATATTTAATAACCGCATTAGCCATAGCAATAGCTGCATAAGGTTTACTCCAATCGGCCAATCCATTTGTAGGCAAAATATCGAAAGCACGTAACTTCACCGCTGCTTTCTGTAAATCCGAACCAGAAGTAGACCAAAAAGAGAGCCCATTCCCCCTACCTTCTCCCCAAAGCAGGAAGGTTTCTACCGAGCTTCTCAAATTAATATACCCGGAAGCAAGAACCGCTTCCACTTCTTCTTTGGTTTCCCAATATTCAAAGCTACTCTGATTATTTTCCGGTAATACAGTCAGATAATCTTCACACGATATTTGGGATAACGTGGTTAGAAGTAGCAAAATATAATAACTTATCTTTTTCATTTCCTTCTTTTGTGAATTAGAATCTCAAATTCAAACCAAATGCAAAACGCATAGCCTTCGGAGTATTATTACTATCAATAGCTACCTGTGCTGCAGAACCATCTTCCGGGTTCTTCAGGTTTATTTCCGGATCCTGTCCGGTATATTTCGTCCAGACAAAAAGGTCATAACCTGTTGCATAAATCTCAAGCTTATTGATACCTAATGGTCTCATCCATTTTTCAGGGAACTGATATTTTAAAGTAATGGTCTTCAACCGAAGAAAAGAAGCATCCTCCACAAAGCGATCGGATCCTAAATAATTGTATCCTTTATCATACAATGCCCGTGGAATATCAGTATCGTCTCCTTCACTACGCCAACGGCGTAATACAGCTACACTCTGGTTGTTTTTACCATACATATTTTCCATATTAATGCGTGACTCATTAATAACCTTTTGGCCTGCACGCCCATGAAATGCTGCTACTAAACTCAACTTTTTATAACGGAGCGTAAAATTCAAGCCACCAGTCAACGTAGGATTACTATTGCCCAGATAAACGATATCGTTCTCATCAATTACCCCATCACCGTTCACATCTTCGTATTTAGCGTCACCCGGATATACTTTTTGATCACCATTTTTTACAACTACCGGTGCCCCATTTATATCCATGATCTGCTGCCCACTTTTATCTACCGCATAAGTCTGTTCTACATTTTGGTACACACCTTTATAACGATATCCATAGAATGAACCTAAAGGATCGCCCATTAACACGCGATATGCATATTTTTTATTACCGAAAGTGTAAGTTTCATCACTTTGATTTTCTGGAAGTTCCAAAACTTTATTCTTATTTTGTGAGATATTGAATCCGAAATTAAATCCCCAGTCTGTTGTACGAACAGCAGCTACATCAATATTAAATTCCCAACCTCTATTCTCCATTTTACCAGAGTTATACCAGGCCACAGTAGACAGACCTGTTGAGCTGGGTACTTTAATTTTCTTTTGCAACATATCATCTGTCACCTTCGTATATAACTCTACAGCAAAAGTTATTCTATCTGAGAAAAGCCCTACATCTACTCCAATATTATTTGAAGTAATTGTTTCATATTTTAAATGTGTCAAATCCGGACTCTCTGGCTTCACGGCGCTCATATCTCCATAACCAGGTGTGACAGCCGAAAATTTGCCGATATAAGGTGATGTTCCGGTAGGAGCATTACCCGATTGTCCCCAGCTATAACGTAGTTTTATTAATGAGATAAATCCTAATCTTTGGATAAACTCCTCATCACCTAAATGCCACGCGACACCAAATGTGGGAAATCCCCCCCAACGTCCACTGGCATCCATTGCCGAACTTGCTTCCCAACGGTATCCCGCATTAAACATATATTTCTCCTTAAAGATATACTGTCCGTTAAGAGTTAAGCCCATATCTCTATTAATCGTTTTTCCAGAACCTCCTTTAGCTGTAGTAGAACCTGCAATAGGAGAAGTTATACCAGAAGAAGCTGTATTTGCCGATCGGCTACTATATGTACTCGTTGTCTGATCCGATGTCTGAAAAATACCACTAAGCAACAATTTATGATCATCATTAATAGACTGATTATAAACCAGACGATTTTCCGTAGTCAAATAAAGAAGGTCTTTACCGATGTCATAATTCAATGCAGATGATTCATGCTCATAAGCAACCCCTGTTACGCTTTGCGGAAGGAAACGATTTATTTTTGTGAACTGTCCGTTAAAACCAACTGTACCAAAATAGTCTAAACTTTTAAAAGGCTTAGCATGAAGAACGAAAGTCATACGGCTATTTGTAGCAATCGTTCTGTTCTGTGCCTCATTCGCCATTGCTACGGGGTTGTATACCTTATCATTTGAAAAGGTCATACCAAACGATTCATATGGAGTAAAATACTCACCCGTACGTTGTCCGTCTGCTCCGATCACATAAGGACTCATATTAGGCATCTTAGTTAAAGCGTGTCCACGAATCGAAGCTTTCTTCAATTCATCTGTATCATCTACGTAATTGGCATCCGTCACTCCACGTGTGAAACTGTATTGCAATGCAATATCAAGTTTATCTGAAAAACGATAATCTGTATTAAACGACGCATTAAAACGTTCATAACCTGTACCTATTGTAGTACCCTCCTGATTCAGATACCCAAGTGATAAACGATAATTCGCTTTGTCACCCCCACCCGACACAGAAAAAGAATTATCAGAAATAAAACCAGTCTGGGTAATTTCATCCAGCCAGTTCGTGTTTTGATTATACTCATCAAAATACTGCCAATCCGGATCAAACCCAATTTCTTTCGTATTATAAAGCAGCTTAAGGTACTCCTGAGATTTGGCTGCGCTCGACCCCAAATCAGACACAGTATTATAAACAGCATCCTGAATCATAGATATATACTGGTTAGCATTCAGCATAGGGATTCCGGAGCGTTCCTTACTGAATTCATACTTTGTATTAAAATTAAACTGCAAACGTCCTTTACTACCTCTCTTTGTCTTTATGATCAAAACGCCATTTGCACCTTTTGATCCCCAAACAGCTGTAGCCGCCGCATCTTTTAAAACTTCAATAGATTCAATATCAGCCGGAGAGATATTCAACAAAGACCCATAATCATCAGAATTTGCAGAAGCAAAACTAAAATCATCTGAAATATCAACAGGTAAAGGTACACCATCTACAACGAACAAAGGTTCATTGGAAGCATTTAAAGAAGCTGTACCACGAATACGAATTGAACTTCCGGAACCAGGGTCAGCACCCGTAAGAATATCCACATTAGCCATGGCACCCTGTAGAGCTTCTGTTACAGAAGTTACCGGTGCGGTTTCCAAACCACCAAGAGTAAGTTTCTGAGTAGCAGAAATCATTTCTCTGGCAGATTGTCCCATAGAATTTCGTTCTATCTTTTTAGCAGTAACCTCCACTGTCTCTAACGCCATGCCTTCTTCATCTAACGTGATATTAATCACTTTCTGGCCCGTATATTTTATGGTTTGTGTTTTATAACCAATAAAAGAGAATACAATAGACAGATCTTTTTGATCAGGTATCGACAAACGGTAATTACCATTTACATCGGCAATGCTACCACCTAAAGAACGATTAGATGCATTTGCAACATATACGTTAGCTCCCACCAAGGGTTCATTAAAAACTTTATCCATCACCGTACCTGTCAACACATGTTGTGCCATAACCATCTGCGCACATGCTAACAATAATAGTAGGATTATATTGCGATTTCTTTTCATCTTTCTTTATTCTATATTAATTCAATAAATCCAATACGCCGTCTATTACATAAGCTGCACCATCAGCATAGATATAAGGAAAATAAGAAGTCACATTTACTTCATTTCCTTTGCTGTCTCTTAGTTTCATCGAGCCATCCGCTTTATTAATAAGCGTAATTGTTATATTTTCTTTCTTACCATTCACTGTTTTAGTGCCAAATGTAGTTAAGACTTTCTCTGTATTTTTACCTGTAGTTGCAAACGGATAATCAACCAAGCCACTGGCTGACATATCGACAAAAAGACTTTTTACAAACATATCTCTCTCCTCCTGAGAAGCCTGTCGATCAAATTTAGGATCACTCCCTATAAGATCTGCCAAAACAGATGCCTGCGTTGATACAAATACAATAAAACGATTGCCTTGCAGGAAATTAAAAGCCGGTTCCGTATCATCTACTGAGGCCATGCCCAAATATATACCGAAACCCGAATAATCATTTGTGCCTTTAATCTGTTTTACACGATCTTTAAAATTACTCTGGTCAGCTATTAACGAGGTAGTTCCTTTATCACCTTTCAATGCATACGCATTTCCCATGTTATAACTCTTGATTAGCTCTATTTCCGCTACAGAAACCTCATTATCAAATCTTTCTGAATTCCAGGTAGCCGAAGAATATATTTTATTCCCCTTACGATAGAGATATTCATAATCATTATAAGTTGAATATATCATTTCTGTTTCTCCCTTTTGAGCCATAATACCATCCGCAATATGTGCACCGGCAATAGCTTTCGCCTGAGAAGTTGTAGCATTGCTCATTGTCCCATCGGTACTGTTAGCTACTTGTACCTGCTCATCAGTAATGATATACGGATTTCCTTTCAAATACTGAATGTAATCACCATTATATTCACTACTCAATAACATTTCATCGGTCGGGAAAAACACATCAAAGTCTTTATCCAGTGATTTACTAAATATATCAAAAAGAGACCCTTTCTGACATAGTAATGCAAACACGTTGTAGTCTTTATTGCAAAGCGCCGGTGCAATAGGTGTTTCAAATACTTCGGGAGTTATCACATTATCTTTCATTCCTCCTAAAATACCATTTGAACATACTTTCACATCAGTAGGCATTGTTAATTGGTGATCATCCCAGATGTCATTATTGACAATATAACGTCCCAAAGCATAAGCTCCAATCATACCACCACCATATCTGATAGCATGCTCATTCATAAAATGATAGAGCGGTACAAAATTCACTTCCTCTAATGAACTAAATGAAGCAGACCAATATTTCTGAAAGAATTGATTAATAGATTTATTATCAGGAGCAAGTACTGCATATGAAACACTTGTCAAATAATTCATTTGAGCATAATCCGGTGTAGATAAATTGTAAAAGTTCGTCCATTCACATGCAATAGGTGGTAATATGTTGTGTGAATGTACAAATAGAGAATCCCCATTACCATAATCTCTTGTTGCATCTTCATCATACTGATAAACCACAAAACGATCGTACATCTTGGCAAACTGTGTATAATCTGAATTTTCTTTATTCATCTCTGCATAAATCGTTTCCAGAGGTTCAATCACTTGATTTACTGCATACAAGTAACCATTATCCGTCACCACTTCATCCCCGATAACAGATGCATTAGCCACATTAAAGCTTCCGATTCCACCAGTATAAACCGATCCCGGAAACATTGTTTCATAATCTTCTTTCTGGGATGCACTAATACTGCTCAAAGAATATTCCGAGATGATCGGAATAAAACGTTCCTTATGCATTATTTTACGTACAACGTCATTGTTTGCACGATCCACTACCGTAGAAATAGCATCACGGCTCTTTGTCCTGAATTTAAAGTAATAACCAGGCTTCTGTATTTCATTATCTACACCATTCGGATTATAAAACAGAAAATCACGTTTGCTATAAGAATAATACACCAGATGATATCCTACTAACTTATTCAGTTCCACTTCCGGAATATCATCTATTGAGCTATAGTTGTGTTTTGACAGATAGGCAGTAAAAGCCTCATCAGTAGGTGCCATAACAGTCACAATACCTTTCCCTTTTACAAGATCAGCATAACTACTTCGCTCTACAGCTCTCATGAAAGTAGAGAATGTCCCCTTATCTTTCATTACTTCATAAGCATTCCCTTTCAACCAGTCAGGAATTTCATAGTACTTATCCATTTCCGACTGACATGCCGCCAGCGAACAAAAGAAAAGACCTATCAGAAAGTATTTCTTCATCTTATTCTCTAATTATATTATTTCACAATTTTACCAACCAATATCCTCCGGTCAATTTTCAACGTATAAACATAGTATCCTTTAGGCAGAAAACCGACATTAGCCACATGTGCTATACCTCCTTGAAGTGTTACTTGTGCCTGATAAACGGTTTGCCCGGCAGTATTCATCACAGACACCTGTACTGTCAAATCTTCGGTACCCATTACAGGTATGTAGAAATCATCCGCAAAAGGCATCGGATAGGCGTATCCTGTCTTTGAGGTAGTTATATCCTCAATATGAGTACTTGTACCTTGTTTATAATGATCACTTACCTCTTCAGCTGTTAACGCTTCATTATAGATAGTTAATTCATCCATTAATCCTTGAAAGCCATTTTCATAAGCTGTGTTACAATTGCCTATTGCCATCCTCTCAATAGTGCCAATATCTCCAGTTTTATCAGCACCGGAAGCTACTAATACACCATTAGCATACATTTTTAATTGCTTTTCTTCCACATCGCGTACACAAACTAAATGTACCCATTCATTATTAAAATATTTAGTTGCCGCTCCGGTCACATTGATATCTGTCTTCGTTACATCATCGTCAACAGCCCAAGTCAAACGATCATTCTTACTATTCTTCTGATACTGAATACCAAACCATTTACCAGTAGCTCCCTCATAACTATTAGTAGCGTGACTTCCCTTATGGAGCAAATACCAATCGACAGATCCACCTGCAGATTTAAACCACAATTCAATGGAAAATGACTCATTACCCAAAGTCAATGCATCATAATGTTCCTGTACAAAAGCAGCATTCGCTTTATCAAACTGCGCAGCATTATTTTGGATACCTTTCACCCATAGTGGAGTGAAATCTTTGGCAGTAGCATTTTCACCATACATATTTTCAAGTATAGTACCTTCTATTTCATTGAAAGAATAATAAGCAACTTTACCACGCTCAGGTTTTGTTCCGGTTGTAAAACTCCACACATCTCCTTTACAATCCCCTAACAGATTTTTTGCATCTACGCGCCAATAATAAGTAGTGGCAGCCTCTACGTTAACCGTTACTACATTTGCAGTAGATGCTGTCAACACAACATCCATATTCTCTACAGATTTTCCTAAATATACTGTATACGAAAGAGCTCCTGCCCAAGCACCTGTTTTGTTCTCCCATGAAAGGCGAACAGATGTATAATCGGTAATAGTAGTTTCGTTTCCCGGTATCGGATTAACAGAAGCAATTGGAGGTGCAGGAATACCACGTGTAGCAAATTCCTGGGTGGAAGTATATAATGATTCCTTCTCCCCGTTTACTGTTTTTAGGCGAATGTAATAATTGGTATTAGGAGCTAAGGACTCCAATTTATGAGTAGTTGTGCCGGGGTCTAAAGAAATTGAAGTAAAATCTTTATTATCGATGGAATACTCAAGAATTACTGAAGTAGACTCTGGTGCATTGTTCACCCACTTAAATGAAAGATAGTCTGTGCTCAAAGAAGTCAATTGCAAATTAGTAGGATATTTAACATATGGCATTGGTGTTGTAATACTATTAACATAATTCTCAATATTCAAATATCCATTTTCAGCCATTAACAAAGCATCATTCGGGTTATTTTTATCCAATCCATTGGCATCTTCCCAAACATCGGGCATACCATCATTATCGGTATCCAACATTTTTTCACCATCAAAAATATTTCCAACCCCATTGGGAAGCCCCAACTCTGATTCTCCACTAAGTAAAGCACCTTTAGTTCCTAATGATAGAAGTTCGTCAATCATATAATTATCAGCTTCATCACGTACTGGTAAAGATGCTCCTACCCTATTAATAATCCAATCATAAGCCTCAGCCGCTGTTGTTTCTCCTTCGATAACAGGATGTTTTTCTGGTATCGTTGTAACTACTACTTTCTCACCATCGACTAATTTTCTTCTATCATAGTCCGAATAATCAAATTCATCAAGCGATTTTACAAAAGTAACATTCTCACTTTCCGGATTGGACGCATCACGGCGATAATCTTCTTCGGTGGCCTCATATCCATTAAGTATCCCATCCTTATTGTAATCAATCATATTACCTTTTTGGTAAACCTGGAAAGCTGTTTTTGCACGCGTAAAAGCCTTAGTACCTTCAACCGGACCTTTAATAAAGTAATTATTAGTAATAACTCCCCATGAAGAAGCTTCCGTATCTCCTAAAATATAGGCACCACCTTCTCCCCAATTATAAACCACATTATTGACAAACTGATTCAATCCTTTTACTTTAGGATTACGAGTTTTATTATCAATATAAAGATTACGATACAAAGTAACTCCCCCATTTGTTTGGATAAGACCTCCGCATGCATGTACCATAATTCCTTGCCCAATGATAGAATTCTGAATAGTAATATTATAAGGCTCAAAACCTTTACTATCCCAGTTTATTGAGAAGTTCTCATCCAATCCCCATGTAGCAGATACATGATCAAATATCATATTACCACCATTAGCAATGCCAGCAGCATCGGCTCCACTGGTACCACCAATGCCCATTCGTATACGCAAATAACGAACAATGATATTCTCGGCAGCAGAAAAGGAAACTCCATTACCATAAACCACCACTCCTTCTCCTGGAGCCGTTTGTCCGGCAATTGTAAGATTCTTTGAAAATACCAGACGAGATTTCAGTTTTATCACTCCTGCCACATCAAATACGATAATGCGATTGGGTTGACTTACAGCATCACGTAAGGAACCTTTACCTGAATCATCAAGATTGGTTACATGGTATATTTCCGGAGATTCACTGGCTCTTGCCCCTTTGGCAAAACGTCCATAGCCTTCAGCACCAGGAAAGGCCAACTGTTGTGCATACATTGTTCCCATACAAAGAGGGAAGAGCAATGTGATAACAAGTCTCTTATATAACATAGTTTTATCAATAATTATTTGAAGAATAATACGCAGGAAAGAAATAACATGTTTCTCATTAGTACGTAATAATATTTCCAAGGTTACAAAAAATAAGTATCAGAAATAAGAATAAAAAGAGGAGACGGTTCTATTTTCACAACCGCCTCTCTTTACCCTTTAAACAAAAGACTTATAACACAATCTTTTTAACAACTATACCTTTATTTGTTTTCACTTTTACAAGATACATTCCATTTTTCATTGCATTTACCGGAATAAGTGTCGAATCGGAGTTTGCAACCGGCATACCTTGGTTGTTTAATACTGTCACATATTCAATCCCTGTACCATTCACTACAATATTACCATCTTGTACATAAACAGATACTTCGTTAGCAACTTCAGAAGCTTCAATACCTGTACCGGACCCGGAACCACTTGCTGTCAATACTATTTTATAACCCATAACCGGAACTTCTACGGCATCGTCGCCTTCACCTTCTGTTTTTGTACCTGATTGGTATTCTACCTTTTCAGCAGTAAAAGTCAAGCTGGCCGGAAATCCCTGATACTCGATCTTATATGTGTCGTCAGCCGGATTAACGGCAGCATCCAAAATAGTAAATGTATCACCGTTCTTCACATCTAAAGACTCAGCTGCTTTCACTACAATTGTATTGCCATTGAATGTAGCAGTACTATTGGTAGTCAATTTATCATAACTTGTTACTGAAGATATCTCAAACTCAACCACACCATCATTCTTCACTGTCAATGGAGATTTCTGAGTACCATTATTAATATCAGCCAACATCAGTTCTCCGATACCCATATAGCCAACCTCAAGCTTACCACCTTCGACAACAATACCTCCGACAAGGCGTCCATTACCACCTCCTACTGCATTTGAATAAATAGTCATTGCAGCAGGTCCTTTCGTTACTCTATCAAGTGCCACACCAGTTTCGGTAATAGGGATGTTTATGTAAGCACAACCTTTATTTATAAACAAACCTTTAAATACAGCCGACGGTTTCTCATTCACACCTGTAAAAGTATAAGTACCTGTACCCATTTTTATTAAGCGAACCCAGTTGTAAGCCTTTGCTCCTGGATCAAAAATTGTAACCGGAAGTGTCACATCCGTATTAGAATATCCCAATGCATAAGTAATATCCGGAGAATTAGAATTCTTCACATATCCACCTAGCCAAGCACCTTCTTCTGCATTCAATTCACCAATTGCATAACAACGGTTACCACTGCCACTTGTAAAGCCAGCTCCCTCCAACAAAGTAACTTTCGTATTTACAAAAGTAGAATCCACTCCATACAAATCTCCACTAAAGTCTCCTGCCGCAATAAAATCATCAAATTTCTTTGTAGAGTTCAAAAATAGAGCTCTATAAGAAGGTGCAAGAGCAGCATCATGATTCGCCCCAACCAATAATTCACCTTCAAAACCATCCAGACCTACCATATTGGTTTTTCCTGCAAAGTCTTCGGTAAAACCGACACGTTCACCACCTGAATTAATGGTCAATTTCCCTTTACCAGAAAACTCATTTAACAAATATACATAGCGTCCAGCTGTTATACTTCCCGTCTTTTCCTCTGGAACAATAATAGGAGCAGCAGAATATTTAAGAGTATTCTTATTATCACTCATAGCTAAACCTATTGTACCACCTTCAAGTGAAACTTTACTTCCAAAAGCATTAGGAGAGTCAGCTTTATCCATAATAACACGTCCGTTGCGTACAACAGTACCACCCTTTAATTCATTTAAAATATTTAAAACAAAGTCTCCTGTACCTTCTTTCAAAAGCATACCTTCACCCACTATTTTATCAGTAGTCTTTTCTGCCTGATAAGAAATAGAGTAATTCTTATCTCCACTAACTTTTATATCAGCAACTTCCATTTCACCATTCAACTTAATAGACTCTGTTGCTACAGAATTCCCTTCTTCATCAGTAAATTTTCCACTACCATTAAAAATAGCCGTAGAACCATTATCCCATCCGTTAGGAAGGAGAAAGCCACCTCCGTAATCTTTTCCCCACTCTGACGATGAAACTCCCCAAACACCTGTCCCATACGAATTTTGCCAAACAAGTTCCTGCGCATTGACAATTGATACAGACGCTACTAAAAGCGCTACACTAAGAAAAGTATTCTTTCTCATAGTTTTTAAATTATTAGTTTAACAATAGCTCAATATTAGTTATATTGATACCGCTACAAAAATACGCAGTTATCGAACACGGCACCATGTAAATTTTGGCTGAATTGATACAAAAATTGATTTTTATGATTTAAAATTAAGAAGGAAGATATCAAACCACTCAAAATTCCTAAAACTTCTTAATGAGTTTTCAGCAACAACAAAAACCGTTTTATACAGGAATAGATAGTTCTAATACAGATTAGTATGAAAGTTGTGCTTCCAGCACGGGAGAAAGAGAAAGTTGTATCCACCAGCTATTTTGCAACATCCCCTCACACCATGATAAAACATCCATATGCAGGAGATACATAGCATGAGGGGAGGAAAATAAAAGTAAACGGCATCAGAAATAGAATGATTGTTAATCTATAGGGTATACTTTGTTTTATACCGGAGTACATTTTATGCCTTAAAACACCGGATATCCTAAAGATACAGTCTACTTTCCTACAGAATATTGTCTTATTTATTTTTGAGTACCTCCCGTACGGGAAGACACAATAAGCAATGATTGTTATTGAAACGTAAGATCAATATGGATTTTCGTAAAAAGTAACACAAATTATATACCCTTCGAATTATCATTCTACTTTAAATCTTTATCGGAGATTCCGATTCCGGTAAAAATAACCCGAGTAAATCAATAAGTAAAACATCTTATTTTTTCAAAGCTGTTTTACTCATTATACCTGTAGAAGTTTCTACAGATACAACATAAATACCACCAGCCAATTCATTCAACTCACCGATATAAGCTGTACCATTATCAGCTTTTACTTCACGGGATAATGCCAGCCGACCAGAAGCGTCATATAGGCACACCTTTACCAAAACCTCTTCTTGCGGAACTACTACATAGAAGTGATTGAAGAACGGAGAAGGATAAATGCCCAGCTCACCGTTTGTAGCGAGTTCCTGGTTAATACCGGTAGGAATACCTGCTGTATTTCCTGTTTCAAACAGATTGGCAGCTTCCTCTGCTATCAAAGTTCCACGGAACAGCTTTAGTTCGTCTAATGTTCCGGCAAACGGTTCATTGAGGTTTTCCATCACATTACCAAAAACAATACCCACTTCAGAATTCATATAAGCACGATTGGAATCTCTTTTTCCCAAGAGTTTGCCATCACAATAAGCAATCAATGCCTGATCTTCATGGCTACGTACAAATACTAAATGATGCCACTCATTATTAAAGATATTTTTGAATACATCACCTGATGCCAACTTTACCTCATGCTTTGTTCCATTCTGACTAACTGCAAAGTAAAGTTCATTGTTACGTATTTCCGCACCACACCATCTTGCCTTGCCTTTACTATCTTTAAATGTACCTTTATGGAATAAGAATCCTTTTCCATCTACGGGACAAAAACCGTCAGACTTCACCCACATAGATACAGAGAACGAAGCTGCCGGGTCTGCCGTGCCACTACCTCCTTCAAATTTCATTCCTTCATAATAGGGTACGGAGATACAAGAGCCAGTCACCACGTTTTCCAACAAAAGTCCCTGTTCATTTTTTCCTGCTACGTAAGTTGGCTCCAGTTCAACCAATTCGGCATCTTTTGCTCCGGTAACATCTGCAGAATTCTTTAATGTCCCGTCTAATGATAAATACATGACCGGTTCTTTTGCATCCAATGTTTGAGTCATGAAACTCCAAACTGTGCCTGTTGTTACTTCATTTTTCACATTAAGAGCATCAACACGCCAATAATAAGTCTTTGAAGGATCAGCTTTCAATGTAAATGAAGCAGCTTCCTGTGCTTCTGCACCAGAGATACATTCCAATTTATTCTTGTCTGTGCCGACATATACCTTATAAGTAGTAACACCATTATCAGGATGCGTTTCGTTCTTCCAGGAAAGTGTGATATCTTTCGAAGCATTAAAAGAAAGGATAGCATCTATCTCCGGAGACGGTTCAATACATTGATCAGGTGCTACAAGCAAACGTTTTGTTGTTATCTCCAACACATCGGAATATACTGACTCCATTGTAGTATTATATGCTTTAAGACGAAATGCATACAGTACGCCCGGTGTCAGATCTGAAACAGTATGAGAAGTAGTATTAGCCGGTAATTTTGCCACTTCGACGAAAGTACCCTGCGTGTCACGTTGCTCCAATATATAGCCCTCTTCTTCATCTGAATAATCTTTCCAAGAAAGTGTAATAGTAGTATGATCTGCTATTGCTTCCATCGTTGAAGGACATGCCAGGAAAGGCATCGGCGCATCAATACTATTAATGTAATTTTCAATATTGGCATAACCGTTAGTTGCAATCTTCATAGCGTCTGTCGGGTCATTCTTGTCAAGACCATTCTGCTCTTCCCAAGCATCAGGTATACCGTCATTATCGGTATCCGGGAGTTTTTCACCTCTCAAGATTTCACCCGGGCCACGGGTTGGCAATGACATTTCCGTATCTATTATCTGCCCCTTAATACCTAAAGACGTCAATTCATCAATCATATATGCATCTACTTCGTCACGTACAGGAAGGGTTGCTCCGACGTTACCAACAATCCAATGATAAGCTTCTTCAGCGGTCATTTTAGCACCAATTACCGGATGTTTCTCTGAGGGTTCATCCAAAAATGTAGGTGTAAGTTGCTGACCTCCTTCAGGAATAGCACTATCCGGCTGATAACGGTTACAATCCTCACGCGTCAGTAAACGTCCATCCAATTTACCATCTCTGTTATTGTCAAAGTAATTACCTGCAAAATAAGTTACAAAAGCAGGTTTGGCACGTGTAAAAGGGACAGTCGGCTTAAAAGACTGGGTAACGGGATTTTCAGGAGTCCCTCCATTATAACGTACCAGATAGCGTTCACTCTTACCTTCAATAAAATAATTATTCTGAATATCAGCAAGTGAAGCCGCGTCTGTATCACCCATAATATAAGCGCCACCATCGCCCCAGTTATAGACTACATTATTGACGAACTGGTTAAGCCCTTTCACTTTATTATTACGTGTTTTGTTATCAATATAAAGGTTACGGAAAAGTGTAATACCATTCTCATCAGAGGTCTGCATCAAGCCACCGCAAGAGTGATCCCACAACCCCTGCCCCATAATTGAGTTCTGAATGGTGATATTACGGGGCTGATCCTCCGGACGTTTAGAATCACCATTGATAGAGAAACATTCATCAGTACCCCAGGTCACCGACAAATGGTCAAAAATCATATTTGAACCAAAAGCAACCCCAGCTGCATCTACATATCCACCCGGAGATTCCTCGTAACCATAGCGTACTCGCAGATAACGGCAAATAATGTTGTCTGCTCCCGAAAAAGAGACACGATTTCCATAGATCACAATACCATTGCCAGGAGCTGTCTGAGCTGCAATAGTCAAATTCTTAGCAAAAGGAATAACTGATTTGGCATGGATTACACCCGACACATCGAAAACCACAATTCGATTAGGTTGACTCACTGCATCACGCAAAGAACCTTCACCCGAGTCATTCAGGTTAGTCACGTGATAAACTTCGCCATAACGACCACCAACAGCATAACGGCCAAATCCTTCTGCACCGGGAAAAGCTAATTGTGGTTCGGTAACAGACTGTGCCGCCACAGGCAAGAGAGGAAAAAGAGCCAAAGCAAAGGCTCCCACGATTGAAGTAAAGTTTTTCATATTATTATATATTAAATGACGAGGCAAAAATAGGCAATGAGAGAAAAGAGCATATTATTGTTTTTGGCACTTTAGATATAAATTTTGATTATCACCACACAGACACTAAATTCAAAACCAAAACAACACAATAAACAATAATAAATAAATACAATATTACCCCCTTCCTACAAGTATATCATACTTATAAAAAGAGGGTAATAAATAAAAAATAAAGAACTATATATTTAAAATATATATTACTTTTTTAATACTATTTTATCATACTGTTCTTCTGCCTTTATTTCAGTATATTTCGGTGCATCAATCATTTCAATCAGCGCACGAAGTACGGGGCCTTCTCCCATCGGATCATTCTCTTGAGTTGGACGATTGTAATAATAAGAGATAGAAGGCATAATACCTGTACCTACACAAATTGCAGTTACATCCCCCTCATCCGTTATCTTCTTCATCATACCTTTCAATCCCTGCTCTGCTACATAAATAAAGTCAGGATGTAACCAACCTTCTTTTACACCACGGGCAATACCAAAAACAAACATGGCTGTCCCAGTGATCTCTTCGTAAGAATCTTCTTTATCAAGTAGCTGATGCCACAAACCATTTTTCCCCTGATAGCGGGCAACACCACTAGCCTGTTGGCGGAAATTCTCAATAACCGCCTCCCGCATCGGATGATCTTTCGGCATCATACTAAGCAAATCGGCCTGTGCCATAAACACCCACCCATTGGCACGACTCCAGTGAGCAACACCATGTTCCTTGTTATCGGTATGGTAACAATGATAATAGATATTCTTTTCCGGACACCACAAATAACGGGTATAGTTCAGCACCTGATTGGCAGCATCATTAAAATACTTTTCATCACCAGTCATTTTCCCCATACGGGCCAGGAAAGAGATAGCCATGAAAGCATCATCTGCCCAAATTGTATTGACGTGCGGCCAAAGACGGGCAATCGTTCCATCTACCAGGCGAGGCTCGGCATAATTCAAATGATCTGCCGTTTCATTCACATAGTTAAGAAAAGCCTCGTTAGGGTGACGCATCTGTAAATCAATCAAACTGGCACCCATCGGCCCATTATCATCCAAACGTTTAGCACGGAAAATCATATGCCAGCTTAGCTTGCGAATTGCATTCCAACCTCCTTCTTTGAAAGCCTGATCATACTGGCGACGGAAAAAGTCAAGATTACCTTCATTGAAGACAAAATTCATATTCTTCAATACGTACTTGTCATACTTCTGATCACCTACTTTATCGGCAAGTTCCATCAATGCGATATTAGTAACCCCATTCGTGTAATGCCAATTATTGTATTTACAAGCCACTTTCACATCCATTGACAGAGGAAGTTTCTTCACTGATTTATAAACCTCTCCAGTCTTAGTGTTCTTAAATTCGTACGTAGTACTATTAAGTATCCGATCGGCAATTTTCACTGCAGCCTCTCTTGCCGTCATTTTAGTCTGAGCGGAAAGAGAAATAGTACACAAGAAAAGAGCACAAGATATAAAGATTCGTTTCATGGATATAACTGCTTTGATGATTATTTAGGTAAATTGAACGCTGTTGTCATTTCACGCATTTGTTCCTGACTCATACCATCGGGAACAAAGCCCATATTGCGTGCATTAATATAGATCTGAGCCGATTTACTTAATACATCAATCTGATCAAACGCATCCATAATATCTTCACCAACCGCACAGGCACCATGTTTTTCCCACATCACTACATCATAATCGTCTAACTCTTTGATTGTGGCCTCAGCCAATGCTACAGAGCTTGGCAATGCATACGGAATAATACCCAAACCACGCGGACAGAAAGCCTTTGTTTCGGGTATCATACTCCAAAGCAGATTGGTCAGCACGTCCTTCTTCAGGAAAGGTTCATGATGCGTCATAGCAATTAGCTCAATAGGATGCGTATGAAGAGATGCTTTATAGGTAGATCCTTTACTAATCAGATAATTGTGCATGCACAAATGTGACGGAAGTTCCGAAGTCGGTTGTACAGGTTGGTCGGCTATAATGACATAGCTGGCACAATCATCGAGAATACGAATGACAGAACCGTGCTCCATTGGCCAACGAGCCAAATCACGCATACGCTTGTTGGTTCCTTTACAATAAAAATAGCACCCCTTCAAATAAGGAAGTACAGTACCAATAGCCTTCACTTCACTAATAGGAGCCAGAGCGCGGATTTCATCATCTACAAATTCTGTAATATTCACTACAATATTACCACCATTACGTTCGGCCCATCCTTTTTGCCAAAGGTATCCGGCTACCTCAGCGGCTTTGTTCACTTCATTTGTAAGAGCCGGACGATTTTCTAAAATTGATTTCATCTTTATTATTTACGATTTAACGATTTACGATTGAAAAAACAAAATGATTTACGATTTGACGATTTACGATTTGACGATTGAAGTTACCTGATTTATTATTGGTTACAGACATTTTTCAATCGTAAATAGTAAATAGTAAAATCGTAAATTCCTTTAGGCTTGTGCCATAGCAACCACTATAATGGAAGAGATGAGTATCACCAACCCTAAAATCAATGTTCCGATTGTTGAACTGCTTGCCCCTTTCCATTCTTTGAGAATAATCCCCCAAACATTACTGAAAGTAACATTTAAAGACATTAGGATACTCCAGGAGAATGCCAGCAAAACAGGACTATCTGTCAGAAAACTCTTTCCCATTTCCAAACCAAAGAACTGAGAATACCATAGTACTCCAGCCAACGCACAAAATAACAAATTATTAATCAGCTGACCTCCTTTAACAGAGAAATATTCTTTACCCGTTTTATTTTTAATATTCTGTTGAATACAATATACAGCATTTGTACAAAAGCCACCCAAAGTAACAAGGAAAATAACAGGCAATCCTGCATACAGAGCTTCTACACCACCGGTAAGAGCCGCTTCTTTGATAGGAGTTCCCGCATCCAGCCCGAGAGCAAAACAAGCACTCATTACACCTGCCAACAAAGCAACCAGCAGACCTTTTGTTAATGCAAAGTCCTTTACAGCCGCTTTTTTCTCTTCCTCAGTCATATTTTTGGAACGCAAACTACCGGCATAACCGATTACTGCAATACCGGCTAATGTAATACATACACCGATAAGTAACATCAGTCCATCACCATGAAACAAATCCTTTCCGGCAAAAATAGCAGGGAAAAGAGTACCGAAGCCGGCACAAGTCCCTAACGCAATACTCTGCCCGAGAGCTACACCAAGATAACGCATACTAAGTCCGAACGTAAGTCCTCCAACACCCCACAATACTCCGTAGATAATAGCAGGAAGAGCTCCTCCTGAGCCCCATAACTCAATCAGGTTACTCCCCTCAGGAACAGCTAGCAAAGCCCCTAACAAAGGAAATACAAGCCATGCAAAAATCCCCTGCACCAGCCAAAAACTTTCCCAAGACCAGTTTTTTACTTTATTTATAGGCACATACGAGCTACTTTGTCCGAAGCTTCCAATGGCAATAATAATGAGTCCTATCAGTGTATTCATGTATATTAGTGATTAGTTGATTAGTGATTAGCGATAAATAAGTGACGAGTGGTAAGTGATAAGTGATAAGTAACAGCGAAGCCCGCTAATCACTCATCACTTACCACTAACCACTAATTCACTACGCCCCTCTTTTTGAAGTTACTTCTACCTCATATTTCTCTATTTCTGCGATAAAATCTTCACCTACAGGAACATTATTCTTCAAGCAGAACATATCCCAAACAGCATTCCACGGAAGTGATTTCGATTCTTCGAGCAGAGCAAGACGCTGGAATAATTTATCGTCAGCTTCGTATTCGCGAAGTTTAGCAATCGGTTCAAGTAAACCTTGCAGAAAACATTTCTGTGTGGCACGGCTACCAATAACATATGCTCCGATACGGTTAATGCTGGCATCAAAGTAGTCCAGACCGATATGTACACGATCAAGTGCATTGCAACGTACAACTTCTTTTGCCAGATCCAGTGTTTCATCGTTCATGATAGTCACATGATCACTATCCCAACGAACAGGACGACTAACATGCAACATAATTTCGGGTGTATAAAGCAACAAAGACGAAATCTTGTCGGCTACACTCTCAGTAGGATGGAAATGACCCGTATCCAGTGTTACCATTTTATTACGACTTGCCCCGTAACCAATATAGAAGTCATTAGAACCTACTGTATAACTTTCCAGACCAATACCAAATACTTTTGATTCAATACAGTCCTTCATATGCTTATAATCAATGGCAAAAATCTGATCCAAAGAATCTTTCAACAATTCACGATAACGTAAACGGTTCACAGTGATATCTTTACTACCATCGTGTACCCACAGGTTCATAATACAAGGATCACCCTGACGTTTACCCATCTCCTCAGCTATAGCACGACAACGTTTAGTATGCTCTATCCAGAAGTCACGAATTTCTTTATTCGGATTTGACAAGGAAAGGTTTCCACTTTTTGGATGAGAGAAAGAGGTGGAATTGAAATCCAATTTCATTCCGTGTTCTGCTCCCCACTGTATCCAACTTTCAAAATGTTTCGGTTCTACCTGATCACGGTCCACAAACTGTCCTCCAAAATCGCCATAAATTTCGTGCAGATTCAGACGATGTGTACCAGGTATATATGAAGCAGCTTTCAGAATATCTTGTCTAACTTCCTCTATATTACGTGCTTTACCCGGATAATTACCAGTAGCCTGGATACCTCCGCTCAATGATCCGTTTGACTCGAAGCCAGCCACATCATCTGCCTGCCAGCAATGCAAAGACAATGAAATTTTCTGTAAATCTTCAAGAGCTTTATTAGTATCAACACCCACAGCCGCATAGCGTTCAACGGCTACGTCATAAGCTTTTTTAATCAATTCTTCTTTCATGATATTATATGTTTAAAGTGAATATAAGCCGTATCCCAATTCTCTGATTTTTGCGGTTGATAAGTTTTCAAAGGAATAGAGTTGTGAATAAGTTGTCGCATTCCTTTTATATCTTCCGCCTCACCTGCTGTCATAGCCTGTATCATAACATTTCCAATGGCAGTAGCTTCCGAAGGACCGGCTATAACCGGAATGCCGATTGCATTGGCAGTAAACTGGTTCAATAGTTCATTCCGGCTTCCTCCGCCGATTACATGAAGCGTCTCTATCGGCATAGGAGACAAATTACATAGATTCTCCAATACCTGACGATAGCGAAGCGCCAGACTCTCAAAAATACAACGTACAATTTGTCCGCGTGTTTCTGGTACAGGCTGATTGGTTTCTGCACAGTACCGGCAAATCGCCTCCTGCATATCAGCAGGGTTGGCAAAACAAGCGTCATCCGGATTAATCAGACTACGGAAAGGTTCAGCTTCCTCGGCTTCAGCTATCAATTCCGGATAAGAAATATTTTCCCAACCTGTACGACAACGCTCGAGTAGCCACATACCACATATGTTTTTCAACAGACGAATCGTACCTGCTACTCCACCTTCATTGGTGAAGTTCAAGCGTTCTGTCTCTTCTGTGATTACCGGAGCATCCGTTTCTACTCCCATAAGTGACCACGTGCCGCTACTTAAATAAGCAAAATTACGATTCAGTGCCGGAACGGCAGCTACAGCAGAAGCAGTATCATGTCCTGCTACAGCGATAACCGGAATAGCTCCCAGCCCGGTAAGCTTCTGTATCTCTTTTGTCAACACTCCTACTTGTTCACCCGGATAAACGAAACGTCCGAAATGTTCTTCAGTCAGTCCGACCACTTCCAACAATTCCGGCTCTAACTTCCGGGTTTGGGCATTGACCAGCTGTGCCGTACTGGCAATAGTGTATTCTGTCACCATTTCGCCTGTCAACATATAACTCAAAGCATCCGGAATAAATAATATTTTATCGGCAACAGCCAATGCACTGTCACTATTGCCGCGTAGCGTATCAAGTTGAAACAGAGAATTAAAATTCATCACTTGAATACCTGTCAGACCATACACCCGGCTGCGGGGAACGCGGGTAAAGAGAGCTTCTGGTGCTCCGTCCGTATGAGGGTCACGATAAGCATAAGGTTGACGCAACAAATGTCCATCTTTACCTACACAGACAAAATCAACACCCCAGGTATCAATGCCAATGGAAGTAATAGATACATTCCGTTTCGCTACCAATTTCAGTCCATCTATAACCGACTGATAAAGAGCATAAATATCCCAATAATAATGTCCTCTTACTTCAATAAGCTGATTGGGAAAACGATTTATCTCTTCCAGCTCCAATCCCTTATCCGAAAAAGAGCCTAAAATAGTACGTCCGCTGGTAGCCCCCAGATCGACCGCAAAAAAATAGTTCTTCATGTCTGTATTACGTGTTTATTTTGTGATATCTACATTCTTGTTATGTTCAAGTTTCAGTTTACTTTTAGCATTTACAGAAAAGTTATTCACCTTCCAGTCTTTTGCCCATGAAATGGTTCCTGCACTCTCTCCACTGAAATGTACATTATCAAAATCGAATCCATCAATTGTGCTGTTCTCTATACCGGACACTTTGATACAAGTTTGTGCGTTGGTAGCAGTTACATTTATAAAATGTACATTACGGAATTTGGGAGTTCCTTGTTTAGGATCTACCGGGGTCAACATCTTAATCCAATGTGCCGGAACACTTTTTTCATCGTACCCTTCAGGTAACTTTGAAGTACTATAAGCCGGATGCCAGTTCAGATCGACCACAAACGGATCGCGTACTCCAATCATTTCAATGTTGCAAAGATAGATGTCTTCTATTACACCGCCACGCTGACAGGTACTCTTGAAACGTAATCCATATTTTGTGCCCATACCTGTCATATTATAAGCCACAATGTTGCTGATACCACCCGAAGTTTCACTACCACAAGTAAATAATCCGTCTCCATGTCCGGCAATGCAATCACGAATCACGACGTAACGGCAAGGACGATTCACCCGTAGACCATCACTGTCACGGCCTGCTTTCAGACAAAAATTATCATCATTGCAATTGATATTCGAGTTTTGTACCAATATATATTCTGAAGAATCGATGTCTATACCATCTGTACTGGGACCACGACCTTCAATATTATTACTAATAATAATTCCGTCGACAGTAACATACTTACTATACAAAATGTGTAAGCTCCAGAAACCCGGCTGATAAAGCACTATGTTTTCTACTGTTACATTCTCACATTCGGCGATAAGAATACCCCGCGGACGTTCACAATCATAGTCAACAATCCAGCGTAATCCTTTCGGATCGTATTCTTTCCGCATCGAACGATACTTGTCCCAGAAAACTTTGCCGCAACCGTTAATTACTCCATCACCGGAAATCGCAGCATTCTTCTTACCTATTATATTAACCAATGCCGAAGGCCAGTTCATTTCTACACCGGCCACACGTGTATCTATTTTCTTATAATCATTAATGTCCTGCGAACCGATAAGCGTAGTTCCTTTGGGGATATTAAAATTGACATTATTACCAACAAAGAGAGCACCGGTCAGATAAATTCCCGGACTAAAAGTAACAATACCTCCTCCTGCCTGCTCAGCAGCGTCAATCGCTTTCTGAATAGCAGCGGTATTCATTTCCAATGCATCTCCTTTGGCACCGTAATCGGCTACGTTATAAATGGTTTGTTGTACAGGAAAAGTCTTAGCACCAACCTCCTTCATCCAAGGGAAATCAGGGATATTGGCAGTTTGTGCTGTAACGGTGAAACTTATAACAGACAGGAATACTCCTATCAGGCAAGTCAGGTTCTTCATGGTATACATTCAATTATTGTGAGTAATACTTTTAATGATACAAAAATAGGGGATTCCTCCCCTATTTGCGCTGCACATTTTGATATAAAGGGTGTCTTATTTGACAATTTGGCTCACCCCCTCACAAAAGCGGGTAATGAACTTTTCACCTTCTTTATTATGTATTGTCACATTCTTCAAAGTAATATTGCGACTATAAATAAATTCGGCTCCTATCTGAGAAGTAATATCCAGATTCTCAAGCGTTATACCATCAATTGGCATCTCTGGTATACCATTAAAAAACAGCGCCCGGCGTGCATTGGAACATACCAGATTCGAAATATGAATATTACGAAAACAAGGAGTAGTATCGTCTATCGGTAACGGGTCAACTTTTGCAGGAATCTTCTCACCGCTCTCTAATACTTCAACAGCAGACTTACCTCCATAGTAAAGATTGAAAGTCACAGGTTCCGTCGGGATATCCATCATAGAAACATTACGTATCCAGATATTCTCAACAACTCCCCCGCGTCCCCGCTTACTCTTGAAACGCAGTCCGACATCCGTCCCCAAAAACTGACAATTACTAACGGAAACATTACGTACTCCACCACTCATCTCGCTGCCTACAACAAAACCACCATGTCCTTTAAATACCGTACAGCCATCTACTACAACGTTCTCACAAGGACGGGCGCGACGACGTCCGTCTTCATCCTTTCCACTTTTCAAACAGATACCATCATCTCCTACATCAAATGTAGAATTCACAATCAGTGCATTTTTACAGGATTCCAAATCAAGCCCGTCACCATTCTGAGCATAACTCGGGTTACGTACTTGTATATCCTCTACCAAAACATTCTCACACATCAGAGGGTGTAGATTCCATGCCGGAGAATTTTGAAAGATCACCCCCTGAAACCAGACATTTTTACACTCTATCAGACTTACCATCACCGGACGCAGGAAATGACGTACGCTCTGCCACTCTTCCTCCGTCTTTAAATTCTGAGGAACATTCATATTACTGATAGTATCTCCTTTAAGTGTTTGCGGATATGGAAACCAATAAGTAGGACGCTTATAAACCCCACCCCGGGCAATGGTTTGTTTCCAGACACTTTCTGTCACTTTCTCACGTTTCAAAGGACGCCAGTAATGACCGTTTCCATCTATTGCTCCTTGTCCGGTAATAGCCACATTAGTCAGATTACGTCCTGAAACAGGTGACTGACAACGGCGGGTGTCTAATCCTTCAAACACCGTTTCTACCAACGGATAAAGTTCAACATCCGGAGAGAAAAGAATCACAGCTCCTTTCTCAATATGAAGATTAATATTACTTTTCAAAACAATCGGTCCGGTCAGCCAGATACCGGCAGGTACTATCAGACGTCCACCTCCTTTGGCAGAAAGTGCATCTATCGCTTTAGCAAATGCTTCCGTACAGAGGTCCACCCCATTACCAACAGCACCAAAGTCCTTCAAAGAAACCTTGCGGTCAGGAAACTGAGGTGCTTTCACTTCAGGCATAGCAAAAGGGAGATCTTTATAAATTTCCTTATACTTATAGGTCTGTGCCAAAAGCGGCAAAGCCACCCATACACAAAGAAACAACATAATTGAAATTCGCTTCATTCGGTAGTATTTTTATTATATAACAAAACTTTTATTCTCCAAGATAATAAGATGGTACTGGTGCCTGCGGATATCCCATACTGCGATGAGCCACATAGCTACGATAGAGTGGATCCTGCATAAGCGTAATACGACGATCCTTTGCCGGAATAACAGTATGGTAAATGCGTAACTCCCCCGGAAGTGCAGTAATTAACTCTTCACGCCAATCTCCTTCCATATCGGCCATCATCAGAATATCTCCCTCAATACCTCTGGTCAGATCTTCACCTTTCCACTTCCAGATACTCTGTTTCTTACCATTGGAAGAAGAGCCTGCTCCCCAACGATTATCATCGCCACGAAAGGTTTCACGAAGCAGATCGGCATCCCACCAGATCCAATTACGACAGCCCGGAATCTCTTCACGGGTCACATTCAGTTTCTTTCCGTCTGAAGTCAACAAGTACTTATCAGTACTCCCTCCTTTACGGTCTTCACTGGCAAAGCACTCTAATCCGGGATATTCCGGATCAAAATCGGCTACCATGCCATCACCGACGTGATAAGTTGTATGCCCAATGTCCCATATTAATTCTCCGGTACGAGCATTCACTACAGATACCCCACGTCCATCTTCTTTTTTGGGTTCACTCACCATGAATACCTGTAATCCTTCCATATCCGGATGTAATTTACACAAATAAGCCTTATCACTATGTCCTAATCCCGATGACCAGAGTAAAGTCCCATTATCATCAAGCATACAAGAACCCAACAGTATCTCATCACGCCCATCACCGTCTACATCTCCCGTCACCATACTATGAGCTCCCATGCTACGCACAACCGGATTTTCTTCGTCTCCATCCCAACGCCACATACGTTGCAGCTTGCCATCTTTTAATTGCCAGGCGTCTACCACCATCAACTTATAAGTACCACGGGCAGCGAGTATACAAGGCGTTTTCCCATCCAGATAAGCCACTCCCATCTGGTTACGGTTCTGTCGGATCAGATTGCCATAACGATCATTCCGCTCGGGCCAGTCTACACGATCAATTTCTTTGCCAGTCATTCCATCCAGCACAGACAGATATTCACTACCACCACAAACACGTCCTTTCTCATTTTTTACAAAATCAGAACCGGCTGTTTTTATAGCAATTTCAGCTTTACCATCCCCATTAAAATCATAAACAATAAAAGGAGAATACCAGATACCAGGCTCAATACCAGGGCCCATATCGTAGGTCCAAAGCCAGGTACCATCATTCAGATAGGCAGATATCTTATACGTTTTTCCGGTAGTATCTCCCGGCATACCCGGATCTACATTGGTTTCAGGTGTACGGATAATGTAATCATAAGCGCCATCGCCATTCAAATCGGCTAAAGCAATTTTACCAGCCTTCGCATTATCTTTCAGCCGGATAGAAGTATAATTAGTACATTTCCCAGCTTCAACCTCTACTCTTTCGGATGCAACAGGTGTAAGCCCTTTTACCACGGGTACTACCCAATAAACCGCCTTTTCCTGTACAGGAGCATTATCAATAAAGTCGCAGGTTTGCATCACAGGTTTGTTAGTGAGACGGCGTTTCTTGCCATTTACTTCCCGATAAACATGAAAGGCGGTAGCAGGAGTATCTGTATTCAATAGCCGCCAACTAAGGTAAACCCCTTTCCCGTCCCGGGAAGGAGCGACATAAAGTCCGCGATTCAAATGTTCCGTAATCCGCTCTTTAGCAAAACCCTCCACCAGTGGTTTGGGCTCATGCCGCGGATCAAGTATCTCATACATATATTGCCGCTCGCGAGGGTCCTGTGCATAAACAGCAACTACAGCAGACAAGAAAAATATCAAAGCAAAATATTTATTCATAATAAAAAGTCCCTTTCTTCATTGGAATTACTTTCACCGGGCCAATCAATCCACTTGGCACAGGTTCCCAGCCTCCATATCCAGTTTTTTTATAATCCAGACTTACAATATTGGCATCTTTAAAAATACGCCAGGGTATTTCTTTCCGGTCCATATCCGCAATGCGGTTGGCAGGTAAATTAGTCACTTCTACCTCCAGGATATTTTCACCGGGACAAAGATATTTACCTACCAGGCAACGATAAGGAACTGACCACAATGTGGCAACGTCCTTTCCATTAATACGAATACGAGCGCTCTCACGCACATCACCCAAATCGAGCCTCCATTCAGGAATCGAAAGATCGTTCAGATTAAATTTGAATGAATAAGAGGCTGTTCCCATTGTATTCTTTACTTCTGCTACCGGAAGTTCAGTCCATGAACCCAACGTTACCGAATCAGGAGCAGCCGAAACAGCCGGAATGCTTTCTACGAAGCGAAAACCCCATTTACCCGTCAAAGTCAATCCATCGGCTTTTGGCTCGTAATATCCCCATGCAGAAGCCTGTACATCGGCATTCGTAAACGTTTTCAGCAGGATTGATTCTCCGGATGCTACCTGTAAATACACCTCCGTACATCCATTCTTCTGACGCAAAAGGGCCTTTCCACTCTCTCCGTTCACAGGATTATAGATCAGGGCAGATGTAGCCTGAACTCCCAAAGGTATCCATCCTTCCGTATCTTCTCCTTTCAAGGCAGAAATAAAATAATGATATCCATCTTCGTTTGTACGACGGATGCAGCTCAAACCATAAGCTGTTTTCATCTTTTCAGGTTGTACACCTGTTTCCGCCAATGTATGGTCATAATCCGTTCCAAACAGAATACGCCCTTTACGTAATTTGTCTTTTTGTGCCATCAATTTCTTAAAAGCAGCACGACGTTCATTCAACCGGGCATATCCAGGAACATCTTCCGGATATTGCTCCAGAAACACAATAGTAGCTCCCTCATCTGCCAACCGGAATAATTTGGCAAGTACATCATCCGGCATCAGTCTCGCGCCCGGAATGAGTAACGCCTGATACGCGGTACCTGCGGAAGTAACTAATTTCCCACCCATACAAGTAAGACTGCGTATGAAGTTATCGGAAATATAATCCAAATCATAACCTGCATTATAAATACGATGAACTGCATCGATAAAACGGGGCGCACGCTTTACCATTTTATGAATATCAAACATCAAGAGACGTCCGTCCTGCTCCTGCCACATATCATATACAGGCAGATATACCAGAAAATCATTATCAGGTTTCCCCATCTGCAGAAAACTCTGACAACGGGTTATATAATCAAAAAATGCCGGAGCATCCCGCCAGATATTATTTGTAGGACTCATATCAACGGAAGCATAGAACTTCCATCCCGGCCATACAGCCTCAACAGGCGAATAAGTGGTCCCATGAAAATAGGTGTGATTTACCCCTGAGATAAACATCAGATCAATATCCGGCTTACACTGAGAAAGTGACGTACGAAAATGTTCCGTCAGCCAGGTAAATGTTTCAGATGAAGTAAATGGTTTGCCGGCAATATGAGCAGCCGAAGAAGCATATTTCAGCATCGACAAGTCTGAATCGTTAGGACGTGTTAATGAATCACGGCGTAAACCACGGATTCCAAAATCAGAAATACCGAAGCCCTCGCATTCGGGAACATCTACAGTGGTATACAGATCTATAAGATTACCAGGTGAGCCATGTGCCTGATTACGTGTTTTGGAGCCGTGTGAATGTGCCCATTCTGTCCATTGCCGGGTAAAGTTCTCTAAAAGTAATTCGGCAATCGTCTCCCGGTAGTCAGAAATAATCCGGGAAACCATATCCGTACGTTTATCCGACAAGAATTCCGGAAGATGCTCTTCCAGTTTATATCCGCGCCGTGCAGCAAATTCGTCAAAAAGATTTTCAGTCCAATCTGCCTTATATACTTCGTAAGAATCATTGAAGAAGTTATGCGGATAAGGTGTTCCTGATGCTTCAAAGGCACGTTCAAAACGATTCAGATAATTTTTCACAGCCCGGCCGGACAAATGATCCATCACGTATCCCTCTCCTCCGGGAGCAGCACGCTTCACTTTCTGGAATGTCTTTCCGCAAAAGGCAGCTATCAATTGCCAGTTTCCTTTGGGAGCTTTCCATTGCAAAATACCGTCTTTCACTTTAGACGTCAGGTTTATGCATTTCCCTTTATCTGAAAAAGCCATCAAACGGCTTAGCTTAGCATAGGCACGTTGCTTCTCGTCAGCAACTTCTATTTTCTCTTTCAGTTGTTCACCACCCTGCAATGTATATTCCGATACGAAAAGCTTGCAGGCAGCGTCTTCTATGGTTACCTCCGGGCCTCCGAAAGGCCACCCGGTACCGGTATTCATATCAATCTGCATACCCAGGCGATTCGCTTCACCCTCAGTATATTGCAGCATCTCCATCCAGTGAGAAGTAAGAAATGGAATATCATTTTCATCATTTCCTTTTACTCCATAGATAGGAGTTATCTCCATCGTTCCCATTCCCGCTTTCGCATAAGCATTCAGATTATGAGTCAGATTTTCTTTATCTACTGCGCTTCCCATCCACCACCAACGGGCAGCAGGCTTCGATTCAGTGGTTATCTCCGGCCAACTTATTGTTTGTGCCGCTGCAAAAGGGCACAATAACCAAGCCAGTAACACTATTCTTATTTTTTTATCCATCATCCTAAGTAATGCATCACAATTAAATGATTATTTAGCGGGTATTATTTATACTAATTTTAAATCAGTACTCATCTTATTTTTATCACCTACTCTCCCAGTTCGATACATCCCATGATAAAAGGACCCGTAGCTTTGGCATCGTTATCACGCATTTTCTCACCGATATAATATTCAAAACTACCATCCCGGTACGGATGTCCTCCCAGACCACCTACCTGACAACAACGCGTCAACGTAAGTGTACCATCAGGATTCTCAATAAGCAGTTTGTCTTTCAATCCCTTAAAAGCTTTCTCCGCTACCTCTCTGTATTTCGCATCAATATATCCTTTATTTACCGCTTTTGCATAAGCATACATACACTGTGAAGTTACAGATGCTTCCGGAAAATTGCCTTCACGCTTCGGTTGATCAATCACCTGGTACCACAAGCCGGCCTTATCCTGGTATTTAGGAAGTGTATCGGCAAGCCCTTGTATCCAGCTTATCATATCGGCACGTCCGGGATGATTCTCCGGAATATAGTCCAGAGCATCCACCAAAGCCATAAACCACCAGCCGATACTGCGCCCCCAGAAGTTAGGTGAATGTCCCGTTTCCGGATCTGCCCAACGCTGGCTTTTACTCTCGTCCCAAGCATGATGATACAAACCCGTTTTAGCATCATAAGTATGCTTGTGACAAAGTGTAAATTGTTTCACTGCCTCATCTATCCACATCGGTTGATTGAACTCCGCCCCATATTGTGCCAGAAAAGGTGAAGCCATATACAAACCATCCAACCATATTTGGTGCTGATAAATCAATTTATGCCAATATGCACCCTCCAGTGTACGGGGATGGTTCTTCAACTGTTTTATTAAAAGGTCCATTGCCATTTTATACTTTTCCTTACCTGTCTCACGATAAAGATCAAATAGCACTTTACCCGAATTAATGTAATCAAGATTATAAGTAGACACATCATACAGATGGATTTGCCCTGTTTCATTTATCAGCGAATCCGCCCATGCCTCTACATAATCAAAATAGCGTTTCTCGCCTGTCTGTTTCCACATTCTTAGCATAGCGCAACAACCTACTCCCTGTGCATAGCCAAAAAACAAACGCTTTCCATGATCCAGTTGATAAGCCTTCGGGAACCGGCGCATCTCAGAATCAGCAAACCAGCGGGCATACGTATCCGGAGCAAAATGATCCGTACGGAAAGGTACGGCCGGGAAACCGGCTTTATTATAAAGATTCACACGGAAAAAGTTTCCGTAACCATAACGCACGGCTGTAGGCTGAGGAACCTCAGGAGCATAGAGTTCTACCTTATTCCCCTGGATCATTGCCGTTGCCGGATAAAAACGAGCATCTGGACCTGAAATAAAGAAACCTTTTACAGGGGTATCATCAGGGGGCTGCAATCCACTTTCTGCATAATCAAAAGTAAGTGTAACTTTTCCCTCTTTCACTTTCATATTCTTATAAAGCGGACCGGAATAAGCCCCCTTTTTACCATATTGTTTAGCCAAAGCCCAAGCTGCCAGACGTTCCCCTGTCACCTTTTTATTACGCGGATGAATATCGGTAGAATCAGCAGCATCTGTAATTACCGCCATACCCACATTGCGCAAACCACTCTGCCAGGTATTCAATTGTGCTTCACGAATGCCAGCAGGTTGTTTATAATGTGGAGCAATCTGCACAAAATAGAAAGGCATATCGGCCTGTCCCCATTCCTTACGCCAACTATTGATAAGGTTTGTAAATACCTCCTGATACTTTTCATAACGAATGGAATTAGATTCTCCCTGATACCAGATATTCCCTTTTATTGTATAACCCAGAATCGGAGCAATCATACCATTCCACAGGGTAGCCGGTACTTTACATTTATCTTTTTCACGTTTCACATTTTGCACAGCAAAATCTTCCAGAACATCAGAATATAATGGGTTATTTTTCATAACCTCCATCTTCGTCCATGACTCAGCATGTGTACCTCCCCAGGTAGACTGGATCAACCCAACCGGAATTTGTAATTCTTTATAAAGTTTACGCCCGAATGTGAATCCAACAGCCGAGAAATCTTTTAAATTCTCCGGATTACAAATCACCCACTGCCCCACACAATCCTCTTTTTCATCCTCAGGCGCAAGTTGGTGCTCTACATGAAAAAGTCGAATAGAAGGATAATCAGCATCTTTCATTTCTTCTGCTTCATTTATCATCCCCGTTTTCCATTTAACTTTAGGATCACGTGCCACCGGAAATTCCATATTAGACTGTCCCGTACAAAGCCATACTTCACCTATTAATATATTATGTATGGTAATCGTGTTTTCTCCTTTCACAATCAGTGTCTGATTATCCATCACACCAGGAGTTTTCAACTGTAGCTCCCAACGTCCGTCAGCAGATGCCTGCACCGTATAATTTCTTTTATCCCAGGAAGGAGAAACAGTCACCTGTTCACCCGGACGGGCTTTTCCCCAGATATTCACCTGAGTTTTTTGTTGCAACACCATATTGTCTGAGAAAATAGAAGGAAGCGTTACTTTACCTTGTACCGGAAACGAAACAACATATAAGAATAGAAGTATAAAGTACCAAAACTGCTTTTTCATGTGCTTTTGATAGTTTAAGAAAATTAATGGATTTATTGATGATGCAAAAATAGGCAGAATCATCCAAAGTATTGATCTGTTTTTTGACTGTAATCTTAACCTTTTTGTCGTTTCATCTCAAAAATTACTTGTCCGTAGAATATCTCTACTACATATTCATTTTTCTATAAATCAACCGATAGGCTTTATTTAAAATACAAAAAAAGTTAAAGGCCATAAGAAATCTAAGTAAATAAAGTTACCTTTGAAAAATCCTTAAAACAAATGCTATGATTAAGGTGGTTTTACATAAAATAATTTATTGGAGTATAATATTAATCCCAATACTCCGAGCAAATTCTTTGTTTGCCCAAGTTCCAGTGATATCAATTCCTCAACCGGCAGAAATAGGTCGTTTCGATAACTTCCACCAAACTTCTCCCCAAAAGACACCTGGCATATCATCTTCCTGTGATGCCTTGATTCAAAGGCAAAATGAGGCCATCATACGTGAGGTAAAAGAAAACGAACGTAGAAGAGCAGCCATCAACCGCAAATATGCTATTCAGAAATACATGAAATCCAACTCGATCCCTTTACCGGATTTTTCCTCAGTTCCCGGTTCAGAATGTTTTCAAAGTGCCCGTGAAGAGATACTTGAAATGCTTGAAGGCAAAAAGGAGATGAGTCTGAAAAGAGCCGTATTCGTGACGGAAAACGCTTTTTTCGGGAATAAAATGAAATATAAGAGTTTGATGCAGCCATTCAGAATCTAAAACACATTTGTCTGCTGAAAATGCAGGAAGAAAAATTAGATAAGAATGACGGGTTAGCAAAATTAATGATGATCTTTCGTATTCTGTCGGAAGTTATCGAAGTCAAAGAACCCGGTAGTGAAAAAACAATCATTCATCACCCGATGAAATATGACTTTGAAGATTATCGCGCAGATGTTAACACCAGTAATTACATGGTATCAAAGCTTTTAGCCCAAAATACAGGACAGTGCCATTCCATGCCTTTATTGTTTTTGATTCTTGCCGAAGAGTTGGAAACAGAAGCTTTCTGGTGTTTTTCACCGAGCCACTCTTTTATAAAATTCCAAGACAAGCAAAACCGTTGGCATAACATAGAGCTAACTCAAGGTGCTGTTGTCACAGATGATTTCTATATGAATAGCGGTTTCATTAAATCCAAAGCTATACAGACAGGTATTTATCTGAATCCACGGACTATGAAACAGACTATTGCCCATATTCTCAATGACTTGTCTGCTTATTACATTTCCCGTTATGGCTATGATCATTTTATAGAAGAAAACAGCAATTTAGTTTTGCGCTATTCTCCTTCTGATTTAACGGCTTATCAACATTATGCAAACATCTGTGCTGTACAAGCTCTATATGTTATTAATAATTCGGCCAATGCGGGGTATAGTAGAGATCTTGTAGAACCTCGTGCTGTAAGTTTTGGAAATTATTTGCGAAGTACCTACTCATTGTCACCATTGAGAGAACAATATGGTTACATAAAAGGAAATTTCCACCAATTTGGAGGAAATGAAAAAATATCAGGCTTTGCTACACTAAGCAATAATTCCGATAAAACAAGTTACGGTTTTAGTTATACAAAAACCACAACAATTGTTAAGAGTTACAAGAAAAATTTCCAGGGTTTAAGAGTACCTGATAAGACAAGAAAGGAAACTACTACTCATTATATGATTGTGTCTAGAGATAAAAACAATAATGTCTCTTTTCAGACATATAATAGTGAAGAAGAATACAGAAACGCAACCTCCAATTGGTAGATTATGAAAAGATATGAAACAAATAAGATACTCGGATTGATAACAATATGTATTAATGTACTGTTGTTTTTCAAATCTCTCTATTTGCATTTTGCATATAATTTCACTGACAAATTGTTTTTGTTTATGTATCCGAATTGGGTCTTATTGATAAACGCTTTGCTTGGGATTATTGGAGCTTATATAGCACTACTTCTATTCAAGAATATGATTGGAATTAAATTGTTTTTGATTGTAACATTAGTATTGTGGTTTATTTCTTTATCGAATTATTTTCTCTCAATGTATTGGAAAAAGTAGCAAGTTTGTGCTTTGGTCTGCCCAAAACTGATTGAATAGTTTAAATCCCGTTGGTCTAAAAGTGGCTAACCGGATTTTTTACTGTATTTTAGGAATACGCCTGCAGGACAGGCAGCATGGTCTTCTATTCCTACCCATGGAGGAAGAAACCCTACAGGATATCTACAAAACCTTCCTGGCTAAAGAACCGGGTCATCCGTATAAGAAACTTCTGTACCAACGGAACAGTGTAATGTTAGGGCTGATGGTCTTCTAGGGATTAGACAGCGGTGATCTGGAACGATTGACGGTCAAAGACATCAACCTGAGGGAAGGCATTGTTTACATTGCAACATCGAAGAATAATGCGGCAAAAACGCTCAGACTGAAATCTGTTCAGATACTCTCTATTAACCACTACATGACCCATACAAGGCTCAGCTGAATAAAAAACAGGAAACTACAGAACGGTTCTTTATCAAAAGCAAAGTCAATGACCTGGTATCAACTCTTGTAACCAGGCTTAAACAACAGCATCCTGAAATCCGCAATCCAAGGCACATCCGTTCGTCGGTCATTATGAACTGGCTGAAGAAGTACCACATCCGTCAGGTGCAATACATGGCCGGGCATAAAAGGGTTTGTTCCACCGAACGTTACAAGCGGGAGGACCTGCACGATTGGACATTGCAACTTCAAAAGTACCATCCGATCAGACAAATCGGCCATACAATCTGACAAACTCCTGCTTTTTTTCTTTCAAATGAAATCAATTGAAAAGAAAAAATCTTATCTTTGGAAGTCAGAGAGAGTTAACGGGTTATGTTTTCATATCGAAAGACAGATTAAGAAAAATACGTTTTGATATCAACTCCACATGGGGATGCTCCCCATATTCATTTAGAAATCTTTAAAAATAGAAAAATGCAATACCAGGAACTCATCGTATATACCCTCAATAAATTTAATAAGATCAAAAAACATGAAAGCTATTTATAATAACATGAAATTTATAATCAAAAATGATTTTCCAGAAATAGGTACATATTTATATGTTTTTGAAAAAGGTAAATGCATTGCGGATTACTTACAGGACGACAGTTTATCATGTAAAGAATTTGCACTAGAAAAATATGGAGTTCCTATGGATATTTGGCAAGAAAATGAAGACGATTAAAATCCAAGATATTTTCCACTCAATCAAACAGGCTTTATTTTGCACTCAAAATCATTTTTGTTTTATGTTAAGATGTGTTTCAATGACACCTTTTGTTTTTCGGTCGGGATTTTTTTTGATTTGACGACACATCGTATATATCCCTAATCAATAATTCAATAAAATTGAAAATATAGAAGCTGTTTCCAAGAAGCCTAAGACAACTTTGCAATCTTCTATATTAGTTATATCGCTATACTCCCCCCTCCCTTCCAGTGTTTATTAAAACCATTTTTGAATAAATTCTGCTTTCATGTATAAAAAGAATAAAAAAGTTTGGTTTTATGCATCAAATCTCCAAAATATTGCATACTTTTGCGCCATTCTTAGAATAATTATACAAGATGAAAAAGAAAGCAAACCGATTAGATGCTATTAAAATGATTATCTCGAGCAAAGAGGTAGGGTCACAGGAAGAACTTCTGCAAGCACTTGCCGCTGAAGGTTTTGAATTGACTCAGGCTACTCTTTCTCGCGACCTGAAACAATTAAAGGTAGCCAAGGCAGCCAGCATGAATGGTAAATATGTGTATGTATTGCCCAATGACATCATGTATAAACGCGTAGGTGACCAAAGTGCCACTGAGATGTTAATGAACAATGGTTTCATTTCCCTACAGTTCTCTGGCAATATTGCTGTTATCAAAACACGTCCCGGATATGCCAGCAGTATGGCTTATGACATTGATAACCGTGAGTTCGGAGATATTTTAGGTACCATTGCAGGAGATGATACTATCATGTTAGTACTGCGTGAAGGAGCTGAACCTAAAATGGTGCAGAACTTTTTGTCGCTCATCTTCCCGAATATACAATAATCATATAACAATATACTCGACACACGAATTAAAGAAATGGAGACTCAAAAAATAGATGTGATGGTAGCCGACGCCTCACATGAGGTTTACGTTGACACTATTTTGGAGACAATTAAAAACGCAGCGAAAGTGCGCGGAACAGGGATTGCAGAACGTACACATGAATATGTTGCTACCAAAATGAAGGAAGGCAAAGCTATTATCGCCCTTGAAGGAGAAAAATTTGCAGGCTTTACTTATATTGAGTCATGGGGTAACAAACAATATGTAGCAACGTCAGGACTTATTGTACATCCCGACTACCGTGGATTGGGACTGGCAAAACGTATCAAACAAGCCTCTTTCAAACTGGCTCGCTTACGTTGGCCATGGGCTAAGATATTCAGTCTGACCAGCGGTGCTGCTGTAATGAAAATGAATACAGAACTTGGTTATGTACCTGTAACATTCAACGAGCTGACTGATGATGAATCATTTTGGCGCGGTTGCGAAGGTTGTATCAATCATGACATACTGGTGGCAAAAAACCGTAAGTTCTGCATCTGTACAGCTATGCTTTACGACCCCGAAAAACATAAAGAAGATATTATATAAATAAGGAGATATATCATGGAACAGAAAAAGAAAGTGGTAGTTGCATTCAGCGGAGGATTGGATACCTCATATACTGTAATGTACCTGGCCAAAGAAAAAGGCTATGAAGTATATGCAGCATGTGCCAATACAGGAGGTTTCAGTGACGAACAACTGAAACAGAATGAAGAAAACGCCTATAAATTGGGTGCTGTGAAATATGTTACACTCGACGTAACACAAGAGTACTACGAAAAGAGCTTAAAATACATGATATTCGGAAATGTATTGCGTAATGGTACTTATCCCATCTCTGTCAGTTCAGAGCGTATTTTCCAGGCACTTGCCATTGCCCGTTATGCAAATGAAATCGGTGCGGATGCTATCGCTCATGGTTCTACCGGAGCCGGAAACGATCAGATTCGTTTTGATATGACTTTCTTGGTACTTGCACCGGGTGTGGAAATCATTACACTAACCCGTGATATGGCATTGAGCCGTCAGGAAGAGATTGACTATCTGAACAAAAATGGTTTCAGTGCCGATTTTACAAAACTCAAATACTCTTATAACGTAGGCCTATGGGGAACCTCCATCTGTGGTGGTGAGATACTGGATTCTGCACAAGGATTGCCCGAAACAGCTTACCTGAAGCAAGTTGAAAAAGAAGGTAGCGAACAGTTACGCCTTGAATTCAAACAAGGAGAACTTCATGCCGTAAACGGAGAAGTATTTGAAGACAAGATTGCCGCTATTCAGAAAGTGGAAGAAATTGGTGCCGCTTATGGTATTGGACGTGACATGCACGTTGGCGACACAATCATCGGTATTAAAGGCCGTGTTGGTTTTGAAGCTGCCGCTCCTATGCTGATCATCGGTGCTCATCGTTTCCTTGAAAAATATACATTGAGCAAATGGCAACAATACTGGAAAGATCAGGTAGCCAACTGGTATGGCATGTTCCTTCATGAAAGCCAGTATCTGGAACCTGTGATGAGAGATATTGAAGCTATGCTACAGGAATCACAACGCAATGTGAACGGTACGGCTATCCTTGAACTCCGTCCGCTCTCTTTCTCTACCATCGGAGTAGAATCTGAAGATGATCTTGTAAAAACAAAGTTTGGTGAGTACGGTGAAATGCAAAAAGGCTGGACAGCCGAAGATGCAAAAGGTTTCATAAAAGTAACTTCCACCCCACTACGCGTTTATTACGCAAACCATAAGGACGAAGAAATTTAGTCCCTGATGAGTAACGAACGTAAACTTACACGCTCACGTAGTGATAGAATGCTTGCAGGTGTTTGCGGCGGGTTGGCCCAATTCTTCGGATTGGATACCTCTCTCGTACGCATCGCCTATGCTATATTAACAATATTCACCGCATTTGCCGGTGTCCCTGTATATATTTTAATGTGGATTATCATTCCCGAAGAAAAAAACAGATATTCAAATGATTAAAGTAGGAATAATAGGCGGAGCCGGATATACCGCAGGTGAATTAATACGCCTGCTTCTGAATCATCCTGAAGCCGAAATTGTATTCATTAATAGTAGTAGTAACGCCGGAAATAAAATAACCGACGTACACGAAGGACTTTACGGAGAGTGCGATCTGACTTTTACAGACGAACTTCCATTGGATGACATTGATGTACTTTTCTTTTGCACTGCTCATGGCGATACCAAAAAATTTATAGAGAGCCACAACCTCCCGGAAGAATTGAAAATCATCGATCTCTCTATGGATTATCGCATTGCTTCTCCGGATCATGACTTTATCTACGGATTACCCGAACTGAATCGGCGCGCCACTTGTTCTGCCAAGCATGTAGCCAATCCCGGCTGTTTCGCAACTTGCATTCAGTTAGGACTGCTTCCACTTGCCAAACATTTGATGCTGAATGACGACATCATGGTGAATGCCATAACCGGAAGCACAGGAGCCGGAGTAAAACCCGGTGCAACCAGCCATTTCAGTTGGCGCAATAACAATATGAGCGTATACAAGGCTTTTGATCATCAGCATGTGCCTGAAATCAAACAGTCACTGAAGCAGCTGCAAAATAGTTTTGCATCAGAGATAGATTTCATCCCTTACCGGGGAGATTTTCCACGCGGCATCTTCACTACAATTGTCGTAAAAACAAAAGTTGCTCTGGAAGAGATCGTACGCATGTATGAGGAGTATTATGCCAAAGACTCTTTTGTGCACATCGTAGAAAAGAATATCGATTTGAAGCAGGTTGTCAACACCAACAAGTGTCTGATACATCTGGAGAAACACGGTGATAAGCTACTCATCATCTCCTGTATCGACAACTTACTGAAAGGTGCCAGTGGGCAAGCTGTCCACAACATGAATCTAATGTTTAATCTCGAAGAAACGGTAGGTCTCCGACTAAAACCATCGGCCTTTTAGATTGACGATTGGACGATTTACAATTAGACGATTGGGGTTACTTCAATTGTAAATCGTAAATCAATAAAAGTAACTTCAATTGTAAATCGTAAAATTGTAAATATCATGATGAATTTATTCGATGTATATCCTCTTTTCGATATAAATATAGTCAAAGGAAAAGGCTGCCATGTATGGGACGAAAACGGTACAGAATATCTCGACCTTTATGGGGGGCATGCCGTTATTTCCATCGGGCATGCTCATCCACACTATGTTGAAATGATTAGCAATCAGGTTGCAAAACTTGGCTTCTATTCAAACTCAGTGATCAACAAACTACAACAAGAAGTAGCAGCACGTTTGGGAAAGACTTCAGGTTATGATAATTATTCGCTTTTCCTTATTAATAGTGGAGCAGAAGCGAATGAGAATGCCCTTAAACTGGCTTCATTTCACAATGGAAGAACAAAAGTAATCTCTTTCAGCAAAGCTTTTCACGGACGTACTTCATTAGCAGTAGAAGCTACGGACAATCCAAAAATCATTGCTCCAATCAATGCCAATGAACATGTAACCTATCTCCCATTGAATGATACGGAAGCAATGAAAGCCGAACTGGCTAAAGGTGACGTTTGTGCCGTTATTATCGAAGGTATCCAGGGAGTAGGCGGAATCAAGCTACCTACTACAGAATTCATGCAGGAACTTCGCAAAGCATGTACCGAGAATGGTACGATACTTATTCTGGATGAAATTCAAAGTGGTTACGGACGTAGCGGTAAATTCTTTGCTCATCAATATACAGGTATCAAACCCGATATCATTACTGTAGCCAAAGGTATTGCCAATGGTTTTCCTATGGCAGGAGTACTTATCAGCCCGATGTTTACACCGGTTTACGGTATGTTAGGTACCACTTTCGGAGGTAACCACCTTGCTTGTGCCGCTGCACTTGCCGTATTGGATGTTATAGAACAAGAACAACTGATAGAAAATGCTGCTACAGTAGGTACTTATCTGATAGAAGAGTTAAAGAAGTTCCCGCAAATTAAAGAAGTACGCGGTGAAGGATTAATGATTGGTATGGAATTTGAAACTCCGATCAAAGAACTACGTACAAAATTGCTGAAAGAACAAAAAGTATTCACTGGGGTAAGTGGTACAAATGTTATTCGCCTCCTGCCACCTCTCTGCCTCAGTATGGAAGAAGCAACAGAGTTTCTGAACCGATTAAAAAAGATACTTTAGTACTTTACGTTACTAACGTACCCCAAAAGCGCTTTTAGAAAAATAGTTTCTTACGATATCAAAACAATTATTTAGCCGTATTGAAAAAATCAATACGGCTAAATAATTTTAACCGCCCAAGGCCACTCCATCCTTTTTTTATTACAAAGCAACACCTCTCTTTCTCTTTCATTTTATTTCTTTTGTCACATCTTATAAACTTCAACAAGTTTCTCTACGATAATCACTTCGTTTCTCGTAGAGTTTCGACCCGATCTCCGTAGAGAAACGGAGCGATTCTCGTAGAGAAAAAAATAGAAAAGATAACACACTGGTTATCAGACTCTTGGTTCAATATCAGAATGTTATATATTTTCAATATCAAAACTTTCTTCTCATCTACTTATTCAGCATTTATATATATCTGAAATCACAACAAATTTCAAATTCTTTTGGTATATACTCCCTACCATAAGACTGTTGCTTGTGAATTTACCATATGTTACTATCCCTTTAAAAACCTTGCGCACAAAAATACGCTGATTATGACCAACCTACAAAGGTACACCATCAATAAAATCTACCTTTGCGCATTTACCAAGTAATGCTTTCTTGCTAAAGATAGCCAAAGGAAGAATCATATCTCTTTCCAATTCCACAAAGCGATTCTAAGATAACCGGTTTAGGGTTTAAATTTTTAGGCGAGAAATACGAAATGAATGAAAAAATGAAGAGCAAATTCCATCAGAAAATGAAATTTGCTCTCCAGTAAAATATAAAAGTAGGACATTTACTGAATATTCCGAATTACTTCCGACTGAAATACCTGTAGCACTTGGGATAAAGGTTATTCCAGCAGCATCAAGACGAATGTACAATTTATAAAATCAGTTATAAGGCCCGATGAGCCATGCAATAACAATAATATAGACATCGAACGAATACTCGTCTTTGAAACATTCAGAAAATTTTCGCATTGCTTTCGATATGTGTTTTTCAACTGCTGTAGTCGATATCTGTAGCTTTTCGGCTATTTCCCGGTTCTTAAGTCCCTCGAAGCGACTCAATATAAACACTTCCCGGCAGCGTTCAGGCAATTGGTCCACAACCTGAGTAATCTTTTCTTTCAACTCTTCGTACAGTAGTTTGTGTTCCACTTCCAATCCGAAATCTATATGATACAGCCTTTCTTCACCTTCGGCAAAGGACTGATACTCTATCTCGTATCTCTGAATAACCTGTTCGTGCTTAATATGATTCAGGCAACCATTACGTACCATAGCAAACAAGAATGAAGAAATGGAAACAGAAAGGACGGAAACGGAAGAATGCTTTTCCCATAAAACAGCAAAACAATCCTGAACAATATCCTGTACTACCTCTGTATCCTGAATATATCGCCTACCAAAGCCTGTCAACCTCTGATAATATCGTTTAAAAATATATTCAAATGCATCCTTATTCCCGCAACTGATTGCTTTTATCAATGTTTTTTCATCATTATACACATCCATATGACAAACTACCTGTCCATTGCCTCACAAGCCGATTAGTGGTTAAACAAATTAATGTACAAAATTAGCATATTAATTCATAAAACCAACTCCCATAAAAAAGAAATTCTATTCAAACCTTACATCAGCTTCTCTAAGGTCAAAAACAGGATCGGAGGTATCCGAAATAGTTCTACCTTTGTACTTTAATCCCGAGAATACAACGTTTTTAATACTACCGGTAGAGTTCTTCTGAATAAGGATTGGTACATCTTCACCATTGGTATATTCCAAATTCTCGAAACGAACACCATCAATGGACCCGCCACCACTGCCCCACTCACCATAAGCCGGACGAAGCTCCATCCAAATAAGATGTTCAAAGGCCGATTCCATACGAATATCCTTATAAAGAACATCGGAAATAGTGGAATTGCCACATTGATGAATAGACATGATACCACGATACCACTTATGATCGCTAGACTCTTTACGAATCACATCCATATTTTCAAAACGGATATGGCGCAGATAGGCTCCATCCAGTTCCCAACCGATTTCCATACAATTACCGAGATTACCTCCCCAAAGTACAGAGTTCTTTACTGTAATGTTCTCCACATTGCCCGAAAAACCAAACTTATTGGTCTTAATCGCAATGCAGTCGTCTTCATTCCGGATAAATACATCATTCACTTCTACATTGGATGAGCCTACCAAGTCGATACCATCCGAATAGACATCAGATCCAAGAATCTTCATATTATCTATTTTAACGCCATCACACTCAAAGAAAGAACTGCACCAACCTGTCCGGCTCATAATCAAGGGGCCATTAATCTCTACATTCTTACACTTTTCGACACGTATAGCCTTCTGCGCCAAACGCCCATCAATCACTCCATATCCTAAGATACGAATATTTTGCTTACCATTAGCATAAATAAAACCAGTGATCACCGCTCCCTCTTCCAGAAAGATAGTAACATCATCCTGATCAAATGTGGGATTGACCGTATGAGTGCCTTTGGTATAACGGATCGTGTTAGCCGGTAAATTATTCCATTCCTTCGGAGCCTTTCCATCTACAAAAAGATAAATCGGATTCTCGTAGTCTTCATTAATCGTAATAGCAGCCTTACAAGGTTTCACATCAAGCAGAGTTACTTTATTTCCTTTCACTTCACACTGAATGCCAAGAGATGCCGGCTTTACTTCTACCTTATTAATGGTACTCGCAGCAAATTTAAATTCAAGATCTACTTTCTCTTGTGCCATCACGATCCGTGCATATTTACCTAAATCGACCGCATTGACCTTAAAATCTTTATCCTGTTTCAATACGGTTCTGTTAGTCGAAGGATCATCCGTTCCCGAACCATCATCGTCCGAGCTACATCCTGCGTTCAAGACCAGAAAGAGAGCCAAAAAGAACTGAGCAACTAAATTCAAACTCATCATACTACTTTTTTTCATGGTAATTAAATATATAAATAGTTTTTTACTGTTTTATCCCCTTTACTTTCACCTCGGCAACCGAAGCTTCGCCTTCCGTCACCAAAATGCGTATATCACTCACTGTTTTCAAATCCAAAGGATAATAAACCACCTCTCCGGTACGATCAGCAATTCCTTTGTAGACTGTCAGAAACTGTCCGCCTCCACTGGATGCCTGAATTTCAAAACCGGCAGCAGGAGTTTTCCAGCAAATTCCTATTCTATCCGGACCGGCATTAGAATCCATCGGTATGTTAATATAATCTCCCTTTTTACCTGTCCAGTAAGTTTCCATATTACTATCTAATATCGGTAAAAGTACCTCATTAGGAATAATCTTTTTCTGAATATTCAATTCATTGTAAGGCAACACCATAAACGGCTTCTCTAAACGTATATCTTCAGAAGAAGCTCCAATCATCACCTTAAATTCACCGGACTCTACGACCCAGTCATTCTTCAGGTTCAATAGCTCCAGATCGGCAGGAGTAACCATGAAAGAGATTTCTTTGCTTTCACCCGGTTTCAGATGAACGCGTTCAAACCCGCGCAAGTTTTTCTCATAAGTAGTTACGCTGCTCTGCACATCACGTATGTAGAGTTGTACTACTTCATCTCCAGCCTTGCTGCCTGTATTAGTTACCCGACAACGGACAACCAGACTTTGTTCAGGCGTTATCTTTTCCGAAGAGAATGTTAAATCGGAATACTTGAAAGTAGTGTAACTCAAGCCATATCCAAACGGATAAAGTGCACCATTCACCCGGCTCATGTTTCCTGTAAGCCCTGTTTTGTTTCCACCGTCCACCTGTGAAGAGGGTTTGTGAGGAAAATTAAAAGGTATCTGCCCAACAGTTCTCGGAAAGGTAACCGTCAGTTTGCCCCCGGGATTGTAATCGCCAAACAGAATGTCGGCAAGTGCTTTTCCTCCTTGCGAACCCGGATACCATGCTTCAACAATTGCCGGGACATGTTTATCCGCCCAATTCACCGACAGGGGACGCCCATTGACAAGGACCAATACTACCGGTTTGCCACTCTTCACTACTTCTTGCAACAAGCGTAACTGGTGCCCGGGAAGTTCCAGACTGGTACGCGATTTATTTTCGCCACAAGTACGGTTATTGCCTCCAAGTACCACAACAGCCACATCACTTTTACGTGCATTGTCTACTGCTATTTGAATCTCTTTCATTTCTTCCGTATCCGGTTCGGAAGGAAGTATTTCCGATTCCGGCCAGTTTTTGTCAACCAATTCGCAACCTTTGGTATAGAGTATTTGTGCTGTGTTTCCTACTTTATCCTGAATACCTTGCAGCACGGTAGTTACTTCTACTGCCAATGGCCCGTAATGTGTCAATGCATAGCTGGCATCATCTGCATTCGGCCCGCAGACACTAATCGTTTTAATGGTTTCTTTCGACAAAGGTAACAGGCAGTCTGCATTCTTTAAAAGCACGACTGACTCACGGGAAGCCTGCAAAGCCACTGCCTGATTTTCCATGCTGTTCACTTCTACATCGGCTTGTTTCAAATTGGTCTGATAAGGAGCATCAAACAAGCCTACCATGAATTTTACGCGCAGAATATCACGTACGCGCTCGTCAATGGTCTCCATGCTGATAGCTCCTTCGGCTATCAGTTCACGTAAAGGAAGTACATATGAATCGGGAGAGCGGAACGTGCAACGCACATTTAATCCAGCTTGTACTGCCTGCAACACAGCTTCTTTCATATCGGCAGCCGTACCATGTTTAGAATACAGATATTCTACTGCATCACTATCAGATACTACATATCCCCTGAACCTCATTTCTCTACGCAACCGAGTCATCAGCCAGTAATAACTTCCCTGTATCGGGAAACCGTCATAATCATTGTAAGAACTCATTACACCCAGTATACCGGCTTCTTTTATAACTCTTTTCCAAGGATATACATGGATATTTTCCACTTCGCGAGGAGACATCTGAGGATCTACACGAGCCATGCCTTCGCGAGCACCTTTATTATTACTATAAGCTATAAAGTGCTTGGCAGTAGCGGCCACCTGATAATCTTTCTGTAACCCACGAGCCATCTCAACACCCAGTTCCGCCACTAAATAAGGGCTCTCGCCGTATACTTCCTCATAACGTCCCCAACGCTGATCACGCCCTACGTCAAGAATAGGAGCATACACATTGGTATACCCTAAAAGTCGCGCTTCACGACCGGTAATATAGCCTACCTTATGAATCAATTCCCTGTTCCAGGTATGTCCTAATCCCAACTGAGTGGGAAAATTAGTAGCTTTAAAACTCTCTACTCCCCGAATGCCCTCGTTCGTAAAATCCACCGGAATACCCAGACGTGTCTCTTCAATAAAGAAACGTTGCACCTCGTTCAAAGCCCAGGCATGCAGGGAGGCCGGCCAGACAAAAGGATTGTCCGATGGCGGCAACCCCCACTGTTGAAAACCATTCAGATGTTCATCGATAGCTCCCATTCCATCTTTCCATAGTTTCTTCTTCCATTCCGGAGTGGGCAGATCATCGGCCAATACACGTTTATATCCGTACAGAGTAACCATTTGGCATGTCTTCTCTTCTACGTTCATTTGCGACAGTAGATCTTCTATACGTTGTTCCAAAGGTGCATTCGGATTCTCATAGATATCCATTACACCGTTTTTATTAAAATCAATCCACCCTTTTTTATAAATAACATTTCGGGGGAGTTTATAAGTCATCAAATCTTTGGCAGCAGGTACATTCCGTTTTTGGCTACTCAAGGTGCCAACCATCAGTCCCGAGAAAATTACAAATACTGTCAATCGGATATATTTCATAAATCTGAAGTAAATAGGTTATTATTTAAAGTACAAATCAGCAAACCGGATATATTGAGTCTATTCATAAGAGGGTATGACTTCAATCTTTACTTTTTTAAGCTGTCCTTCGTCTGAAGAACCACCCAGCATTATCTCGAACTCACCGGGTTCAACCACCTTTTTCATTTCCCGGTTATAATAAGCCAGTTTATCGGGAGTTATCATAAAAGAGACCTCTCTTTTTTCTCCCGGCTTCAGACTAACCCTCGCAAAGTCTTTCAACTCACGAACCGGACGTGTGGGAGAACTATATAAATCACGAATATACAGTTGAACAACTTCTGTACCTTCCACCTTACCAATATTACTGACTTCAACAGATACCTTAAAAGAATCGCCGGGCTGTAACCGCTGTTTAACAACACTCAAATGGTCGTAAGCAAAAGTAGTATAGCTCAATCCGTGTCCGAAAGGATACAAAGGAGTACTTTCACCATCTTTATATTTCTGAAAATACTGCGATGGTTTATGATTGTAAATCATCTGCAACTGTCCCACAGAACGAGGCATAGTAACAGGCAGTTTACCGGAAGGATTCACTTTACCTATAATCACATTGGCAACCGCTTCTCCTCCCATCGAGCCGGGTTCCCATGCCTGAAGAATAGCCGGAACTGTATTCACCAGTGAAGTAACTGTCAGCGGACGGCCTCCTACCAATACGACAACAACAGGAATTCCGACAGCCTCAATCCGGTGAACCAATGCCTCTTGCATACCTAACAGATCCAAGGTTTGACGGTCTACATTTTCTCCCATCGTCTTACGTTTATCATACCGTAACGGATTCTCACCAAGCACTACAATAGCCAAATCAGAATGCTTTGCCATCTCTCCCGCTTTCTCCAACAAAGTGGAATCCACTGTCCGAACATCATCACCCAAATTTAGAAAATTCAACTTAGAAGCAGGAATCACCTTTTGGAGTCCTTCATAAACAGTCACAATATTTTCTTTGGGCTGAGCAAAAGTCCAATCTCCTAAAATAGCATCACTGTCTGCATTGGGCCCTGTCACAAGAATATTCTTATACTTTGAGACATCCACCGGAAGTATACCCTCATTTTTCAATAACACAATAGATTGTTCTGCCATTTGAAGCGCTGTGGATTTATGAGCTCCGAACAGGGTTTTCAAGCTGTTTTTGTGATGAACCATCACGTTCTCAAACAAACCCAGACGAAATTTAGCTTCGAGAATCTTTCGGCAAGCCTCATCGATCCGTTCTTCCGGAATGCGCCCGGCCTTTACCAATTCAATCATCTTTTCCATGAATCCCGGCCCGTGCATGTGCATATCCATACCAGCAATGACACTCTCATAATAAGCTTCTTTGAGTGAGGGAGTATAATGATGGCTCGAGTAAATACGTTCCATATCCATCCAATCGCTGACCATAAAACCTTTAAACCCGAATTCATTACGGAGGATATCAGTCATCAACCATTTATTGGCATGGCAAGGGATACCATTCAGCTCGTTATGAGCAGCCATTACCGTAAAAACCTGCGCCTCATCAATCAATGCCTGATAAGGAGGTAAATAAACCTCACGCAATGTATGTTCCGAAGCATCCATAGGAGCAGCATTCAATCCGTTTACAGGTTCTCCTCCGGCAACCAAATGTTTCCCACAAGCCAGAACTTTATCTTCTCCATTCAAATCATCGGTTTGAAGCCCCTGCACGGTTGCCACTCCCATTTTAGAGATCAAATAGGTATCTTCGCCGAATGTTTCACCAATTCTTCCCCACCGTGGATCACGAGCAACTTCCACGTTCGGTGCAAAAGCCCAATGAGCTCCGGTAGCTCTTATCTCCAAAGCTGTTTCACGGGCAGCTTTCTTCACTAATTCCGGATTGAAAGTGGAAGCTTGTCCAATCGGAGTGGGATAAATAGTAGCTCCTTCGCACAAACCATTTCCATGAATGGCATCGATACCTATTAATAACGGAATCTGTAGACGGCTCTTCATGGCCAATGTTTGCAGATAATTAGCTTCATCTGCCGAAACAACATGGAGATAAGAACCCACAAGTCCCTGCTCCGTCAGTTTTTGTAATCCGTCAATGGAAAGTGTTTTATACGTAGCGTTGGCATCATCATTTTTCCCGACTTTCCCTTTATATCTGAGTTCCGTATTTTTTATATGTTCTATTCCTACATATTGGCACATCTGTCCCACTTTCTCTTCCAGACTCATACGGCTGAGTAAATCCTCAACCCGTTGTTCCACCGAAAAAGAGGGATTCTTGTAAAGCGGAGTTTTATCACTCTTTGCACAAACGGTAGTAACACTCAGTAAAGTACCTATGATTAAAGCTAAACGCATATAGTTCCTGTTTTTCTGGTTTTAAATATTTTGTCCTTCTTCTTTCAATCTGTGTCGAAGCAAAGAGATATCCATCGCATGTACATCCTTCGTCTTTGTCTTCAATAATAATCCGGCAGCCATACCTGCTGCCTCACCGGTAACCAAGCATGCCGGCATCGTTCCCAATGACTCACAGATATCTGTATCTGCGGAAACAGCCTGCCCGGCAACCAATAAATTTCGTAATCCTACCGGAGTAAGGATACGATAGGGTATTCTGCACCCTATTTCGTCATCAAACGATTTGCATAAATTGAAATCCTCTTTTGTATAAATATAGTCTCCCATAATACGGGACAAGACCGGAAGTTCCAGTTGCGTACCACTATTTATCAGAACAGCAGCAGCAAATGTCTCCGGAAAATATTCTTTTAAAGCTTGTAACACTTGTTGTGCAATAGCTCTTCCACGAACCAATCCTTTCGAATAGGAGTCCGGCTCAGCCGGATCTATCTCATACACCGAACCGGCTCTGAACTTCACAATGGAAGAGTGCATCAGTTGATTTTCAAAATGCGATTCTTTTAGAAGCGGATATTTACCGGAATACACCAACTGCCTTACGATTTCGGCAGTAGCCCTCGGATGTTTCCGAAAGTGATAGTTGTAACTGTAAAAATCGACATTACCAAGTAAAAAACAAAAACCTGCCTCCACGCTATCACCCGTTTTTAGTAACCGGGCACCAGACCTGGTGGCTATACCTGCATTACCAGTACAATCAACAAAAAACTCGGCTTTATATTCTGTCAGCCCGGTATGATTGGCTACAAGTAATGATTCAATCTCTTTATCCGTCTTATTTTTTACCTCCACAACGCGCGAACCCAAAAGCAATTCTACTCCTGCTTCGACCAGCATCTCATCGTACGCCCGTTTCAAAGCCTCTGCATCTACAGGCAATGCCTCTGATTGTTCCGGTTTCGGGTGATATATCTCTTTGCACGAAACCCTGAATACCTTTTCTGCTATACCTCCGTAAGATGTCTTATCCTTGCCTGAAAATGGTGTCCACGTCGGGATTAATCCCGACGTGCCCATTCCTCCTAAAACATGAGTTGCCTCTATCAGCAGCGTTCTGGCTCCTTCACGTGCCGCCGCTATGGCAGCAGCACATCCGGAAGCCCCTCCACCGATGACAATCACTTCCCAACCGGACTTCCCGTGATTACCATACCGGGGCTTTCTTCCTGATTCCTGTCTTTCTAATGCTTCAGCAAAAGTAGTTCCACTCAGAACGAATCCACCTAAAAGACCCATGCTTTTTACAAACTTCCTTCTATCCATTTTTCTACCTCAAAAAGACTTTCTTACAGAATCACACGTTTATTTACAACGCGACCATCTTTCTGCACAACATTCAGAATATAAGCTCCTTTATCCGACAACTGAAGTTCTTTAATATTCGCAGCATTCCGTACTTCGATTCCACTTTGAACCTGATAAACTCTTACTTTATCTACAAATTCGGAGAAAATCACTTTACGTGAAGCCGGATCAGTGGTTACAAATAATTCCTGTTTATCAATCGTATTATTGACAACGCCCACAAGCTTTGTGCTCGTCAAGGCATAACCATACAAACCATTCGGAGATAAAAAATAAACATTGAAACCTGTTGCATTTTTCCAGACAGCAACGCCGGTTGTACCATTGTTATAATCATCACCCATTGTAGCTGTCCTAAACACTTCAATCGGATTCGTCCAACTTGTTACATCGATAATTACCCCTTGAGCGTCACTCATTCCTTTTTGTGCAACCCCAAAATCAACCATCGCAAGATACCTGTGACCATTGAATTCAAATGGATAAGCCGAGTTTCCTGAACCAAATCTCATGTCATTCAGTTGTACTCCTTGCTCCAGAACGTTATAAGACCAGCCTTTTGATGTTGCATCATGTTTGAATACGCGCAAAAAATTACCTTCATCTCTGGAACGTTCAATGTAAGTACCTTCATCAAATCCGGCATAAAAACGTCCATATCCGCCAAATTTAGGGTCAAGTACTCCATATATATCACTTCCTTCTTCCGGCAGGCTATTCTGAAAAGCAACAACCAACGGATTAGGATCAACCACTCCATCGGTTATCGTCCATTCATAACAACGCTCTCGTAAATTATCAATACCGGTGAGAAACTTCCCGGACTGGCTCGTCCCACTAAAAGTAAAACTATCCCCCATACGGAAAGCATTTGTTTTGGCTGTTCCCATGGTTGCTTCCTGTTTCACCGGATCAAAAGACAAAAACAATTCAGGATTTGCATTGGCATTCGTATACTTATAAACTTTAAATGGTACAGTTCCTGCCATATCAACCCATTTTTCATTGGTCTTGTCCCATTTCTGCGAACGTGCATCAGTAGTCATATTCGATACAAAAACGGCACCATCCGATGAAACAGCAATGTCATTAATTACAAAGAGCCCTCCTGTTACGACCTCTTTTCCGTCACTCCCCTTTAAACTCAATTTAGATACAAATTCACCAGTAGTCGCATCTAAACGACACACAAAATTGCCACCCATAGTACTATTACGTACAGGGATATACAAATCATTCCCATATACAGCAACGCCACGCATGCTATTATCAGAAAAAAGAGCAGGCCAACCATCGGAAGGGAAAGTGACATCAGATACTTCAAAAAGTTTTTTAGATGTAAAATCGTCTTTACTTTGTGCACTCAAACTTAGGCTGCAAGCTGCTGCCAATACCAAAAAAGAAGTAATTTTAGTTTTCATAATATATAATATTAAAATGGTTTATAAAAAATATTGTCCTGCCTGTTTCAACCGATCTCTTAGCCGATCGGTATCGATCTGATGTACATCGTGAGGACCTTTAATATACAGATATGCAGCAGCTCCGGCAGCTTCGCCCATTACCAAACAATTAGTCATCACCCGTATACTGCCATATACCATTGGATCGGAAGAGACACAGCGCCCAGCTACCAATAAGTTCTTAAGTCCTTTGGGAGTCAGAATACGGTAAGGTATTCCATGAGATTCTCCCTTTTTATAATGAACACTTTCCGAACCCGGAATATGAACATCTACATAATAACTGTTACGCCCAATTTCATCCTTAAACTGGCGACGTTCTTTAAAATCGCTTAATGTCAGGATGTAATCTCCTATGATCCTACGCCCTTCACGCACCCCCAGCAATTGAGCCGTATTGTTCACAAAAGCATGTCCAAATGCTTGCGGATAATACTCTTTAAGCGCTTCTACATATTGGTTTGCCATTTCACGCCCCTGAAGCATAGCAACACTGAGCTCCCTATCGTTCAAAGTATCAATCGATATGTGTCCGGCATTGAACTGTACTACTCCCGGTCCTACAGGATTCTGGCATAAATGATCGTCTTTAATCAAGGGATACTTATCATCCTTCACCATCTGGTGCACAGGGCTATTCTTATTATCGCCATGCAGACGAATCCCGGTCGAATAATAATACATATCCACACCCGCCAGTGAAAAACAATGGGTAGCCGATTGTATCGTATGATCTTCATTGCCTACCTTGTAAATAGCTCCGGCCCATGCCGCGAGATCTCCATCGCCTGTACAGTCAATATAAACTTTGGCTTTATAAGCAGTAAGTCCCTCTTTAGATGCCAATAACAGAAAATCAACCTCTTCCCGGTTTTTCATTTCGACTCCTGCTAAACGGGTAAAAAACAGAATCTCAGTTCCCGACTCTTTTACAAACCGATCGTAAACCAACTTTAATTGTTCCGGATTAATATCAACCCAACTCATCGCATTTTCCGACTCGTGAGGAACTCCCTTTCGGGCTTCGGTAAAGACTTTTTCTGCAATTCCACGGTATATAATCTTCTCACCATCCGAGAAGTAGCACCATGCAGGTACCATCCCGGCTGTCCCCATACCTCCCAATACACCGGTTGCTTCAACCAATAGTGTCTTGGCGCCGTCGCGTGCAGCAGCAATGGCTGCTGCACATCCGGCGGGTCCACCACCAATAATGATTATATCGTACGAATCGTTTAAGTCAATTACCTTCTTTAAGGTATATTGCTTCATGATTCAATTCCTTATTGCTTAATTATAGCCTTCATTTTGAGGGAAATTTTCAGGTCCCATATTAATAACCTCCGCCTCCGGAATCGGCCATCTCACGAAATGTGGATTCTTAGGTAAGTTTACTCTTCCGGCAATGGAAGTGGAAATACGAGGGTCGCCTGCATATTTCTTCACCTGATCGATCAGAATGCCATGACGTTTCAGGAAATACCAGCGTTGCCCTTCCAATGCCAATTCACGTGCCTGTTCATCAATCACATCCTGCATCGTTACCGTTCCGGTGAATTCCGGATTACCAGCACGCATCCATGTCTTGTTGAAATATTTTTTAGCCAAATCGTTATTCCCCATACGAACCGCTGCTTCTGTTGCCAAAATATACGTTTCAGCCAGACGGTAAACAATAATGTCCTTATAAGAATACTGTTCAGTGGTACTACGTGTCCAAACATCTCCATACTTGGTACATCCCGGACACAGGTTCTTATCTACGGATCCGCCAGTCGTCATTGTTATATATTCACCCGGTTTCACACCGCGGATCGTCTTATTTGTCGAGTTTTTGTACTGATGAATATAAAAAGCCTTGTATCTCTTATCTACCGTTTTATCTTTATACAATGAGAAAAGATAAGGACTCGGATAACAACGTCCCCAACCGTATGACCAGTTTTCAACACAACAGTATTCATCTCCTCCGAAAGTGGTACGATAGGGTGCTATGAACCAGCAAGCATAAAAATGTCCCTTAATTGCTCCGTTATCCGCAAGATTATTACCTCCCGGATTACGACTCCATTGTTGTACAAGCAAAGCTTCACTATGATTCAGGTTATCTCCATTAAATATTTTATCAATATCTACCAGTTCATAACCAGCTCCGGAAGTTTCGATAGCCTCAATCTGGTCGAGCACTGTCTGCCAATCTTCATTCCAAAGTGCAATGTCAGCCATAATATGACGGGCGGCAGCTTGATTAAATCGTCCTATATCTTTTGGTTTCCACTCCAGATATTTGATAGCAAATTCCAAATCTTCATACAAAAGTGTAAAAACCTCTTCTTTGGTAGCCGGTTTAAACTCACGCTTATCGTTCACATTCTCCGGAGTAGTAGAAGAAGTATTCAACCAAATACGGTCAAACGTACGATATAACAGGAAATAAGACTGAGCTCTATAAGCTTTAGCCTGTGCAACCAGATTATTCAGCACATCTGTTTCCGGTAGCTTCTTTGCTGCTTCTATAATGTCATTACACTTACCGATAATGCCGTACATACCCTTCCACATATCAGCCGGTTGAGCAGCAGAGGATTTCAGATAAGTAGGATCATACGCACCATAAAAGTTACCAGTACCTCCATTGGTCACGCTCAGATCGGTAGCACGTCTCAATGCAAGATTAATTGAACCTTCATTTTGATCCTGATATTTACGATCCAATGCATATAGGGACGTTACAGCCAGGCTTAATCCATCCTCTGTCTCAAATACATATTGAGTCGTATATCGAGTCTGGCTCTCTTCTTCCAGAAAATCACAAGCTGTAAAGCCGAGCGTAACCAAACTTGCTATTAATATTTTTGATAAAGTTGTTTTCATCTTCAATGGATTTATATGTTTTTTCTTAGAATGAAAGGTTCACACCAAACAGCAATGTTCTCGGTTCGGGATAACTACCGGTATTCACTTCCGGGCTATAGCTCTGAACTTTTGTCTTAGTCCACAAATTATTGGCAGAAAAATATACCCGCAATTTCTGCACATAGAACTTCCGGCTGATATCCAAAGGCAGGGTGTAACCTACTGTCAGATTTCTCAGACGAATGTAACTTGCATCCTGATAACCCAAAGAAGTGATGTAGGCCGGAACTTGTGTATAGTTTGGAGCAGGAGTCGTATTCGAAGGATTTTCCAGAGTCCAATAATCGCGTTTGATTCCGTTTCGCTTACCAGACAAATCACCTCCCTGTTCCCAACTCGTCAAATAGGTATTGTTTATCACCCCACCATGGGATACATAGAAATCCACACTTAAATCTACCCCATAGGCGTTCAAAGACGTCCCGAAAGAAGAAATCCATTTTGGGTCACGCTGTAACACAACCCGGTCTGCTTCTGTAAGGCTACCATTTTTATCCGTATCTGCTACTTTCACCATACCTGGCTGCGCATTAGGCATGTGTGAGTTTTCAATATCATCACCCGTCTGCCATATTCCATCAAACTTATAGTCATAATACACATTCATCGGTTTACCAATAAACCATTTTGAAGTAACATCGTCCAACGGTTTTCCATCTTCGTCCGTCTCTCCGGTAATCTTCACAATTTTATTCCGATTGGCAGAAATAGAATAGTTCAACGCCCAGGTCAGTATCTTATTACGGATCGGATAACCGGTAATAGAAAATTCCACCCCTTTGTTCTCTACTTCACCCAAATTCATCAATTGACTTGAGTATCCTAAACTCTGGCTAATTTTACGCTTTACAAGCAAATCCGTTGTTTTCGTTTGATATACTTCCAACGTACCACTAATACGTTCTTTGAAAAATCCAAAGTCAAGTCCGATATTAGTAGAAGTAGTAGTTTCCCATTTCAAATCCGGATTCCATAGTTCATCGCCCGGCAGGAAACCTACCTGGACATTATTCTCACCACCAAATTCATTCATGTGTGCCTGCGTCAGTCCCAAAGTAGAATAAGGATCAATAGCCTGGTTTCCCACCTGTCCCCAAGATGCTCTGAGTTTTAAGTTCGATACCCAATCTACACGCTTCATAAAACTCTCTTCGCCAAGTCTCCAGGAGGCTGCAAAAGAAGGGAAATAACCATATTTATTATTCTTTCCAAATACAGATGAACCATCCACACGTAAAGCAACAGAAAAAATATAGCGGTCCATCAGCGTATAGTTCACACGTCCTAAATAAGAAAGAAGCTTTCTCTCGGAAATACCACGAATCGGAGTATTAAAATTCACTGCCGATGAAAGAGCATTATACCCTTTTTCATCACTCGAAAACCCCATAGCTGTTTGTTCCGTTTCTGTTGTCTTCATGGCGTTTACACTCTGCATCAATGTTATGCCAAGACGGTGTATCTTATTGAATTCCTTATTATAATTCAAGATGTTCTCAAACAAAAATTCTGTTCTCAATTTTGTTTTTACGGTTGCTTTGCCGTTAGTATCCCTACCTGTAGTGTGATCCCGATATAAATAACTACCTGTATTTTCATTCCGGTACGTCATACTCCCATTGGCACGGTATGTCAGACCCGGTATGATTTCCCAATCCACATAAAGGTTAGTAAGGAAATTATCTGTTTTCAAATCGTTAATGGCACGATTCATATTCCAAAGCGGATTATAATGATTTTCACCTGCATCTGTTACATCCATACGCAATGAGCCATCATCCTTATAAACTTTTGCTAATGGAGGCATCGTAATAAAACGGTTGAATGTGCCATCGGCACTTTCTGTTTTCGAATGTGAATAGAAAAGATTGGCACCCAAACTCAAGGTCTTAAATATCTTATGGTCTACATTCAATCGACCGGTGATACGGTTGTAACCTGAGTTCATTACCATACCCGATTGATCGTAATATCCTAAAGAGAAAGCCATTTTAGATTTTTCATTACCACTACGTATCGTGATGTCATGCTTTTGCTGCATAGCCGACTTAATCATCAAATCCTCCCAATCCACCCATTCACCAGACTGCATTACCTCACGCATCGTTTCACTGAAACAGTCTTCTTCATTATAATTATCTGTCCCATTTGCGTTTTTCCATGCTTCCCTGCGGTAAGCAGCCCACTCATCACCATTATAGAAATCAAAATTACGATGAATATTCTGACTACCAATATAGAAGTTATAGTCTACACGCGGTTTTCCATCTACGCCCCTCTTTGTGGTAATTAATATAACACCATTGGCAGCACGAGCACCATAAATAGATTGTGAAGAAGCATCTTTCAATACTTCCAGAGAAGCAATATCACTTGAATTTATCTCATCAATTGACTGCATCGGAACACCATCGACTATATAAAGAGGAGCATTATCACCTGATAAAGAACGGCGTCCACGAATATAGATATTTGAACTACCACCCGGTTTTGCATTCGTCATATTTACCTGTATACCGGCAGCTTTACCTCTCAACATTTCGGCCATAGTAGTAGTTGGAGTTGTATTCAAATCGTCGGCACTTACTGAAGCTATGGCACCGGTCAAGTCACTCTTCCGTTGTACACCATATCCTACAACAATCACTTCATCCAGTTTCCTGGTATCTTCATACAATCTTACATTCAACGATTTAGCATCTGTAGCTTTTATTTGTGCCGAAGTATATCCTATATATGAAATATCAATCATTCCCCCTTCAGGAACCGTCATAGAAAAGTTACCATCCAAATCTGTTGTTGTACCGATATTGGATGCCTTATTTATAACAGTAGCTCCAATGATAGGTTCTCCATTTTCATCCATTACTATACCCCGAACTTTTACCTGTCCTTTGGAGTGCGCATTCTGCTGCTTGACAGATTTGCTTACATACACGTTTTTACCATCTATACGATAAGCACAATCCATATTCTTAAATAAAAGATCTAAAACCTTATCAATAGACTGATTTTTCACATCTATAGTTACATGTTTCTTTACATTCAGCTCATTAGTCGGGATTACAAAAGAGTAGCCTGCGTTCTTTGTTATTTCATTTAGAACAGCCGAAATAGGCTTGTCAACCATCTTTAATGTTACTCCTGTACCGGTTTGAGCCATAGCTAAACCTATTACATAGAGAAACACTAATAAACATAGTAATTTTCTCATAAATATTAAACTTTTAATTAACGCTATTTTTATCTATAATCCCTCAACGCTTCCCCGGGTAAATGAATGTAGGATTAATATATTTCTATTTGATTATCTTTCTTTTTTATATGTAGTATCGCATCTTCTTTCATTTTATCTAAAATCTGGTCAATCGTCTCGCTGTTGACAAATGTCAGATAATATCTCCTGGATTTCAGTGCCTCCGTCTTAATCGTTATATTGACGTTAAAGCGACGTTCCAGTTTTTTAGCAATTTCCCAAAGCGGTTCGTCACAGAATGCCAATATTCCATCGTGCCATGATAAATGTGAATCAATTTCAAAACGTTCCTTCTTTGCCCGCTTCTTCACCGTATTAATAATCAGGCGTTCGCCCGGAACTAAATTAGTGGATTGCGATGCAAACAGACAGGTGACGGAGACAGAACCTCGCAACAATTCAACAGTTGAAATACTATCTTCTTTAAATGATTTCACATTGAATACCGTTCCATGAACCATTACGGCCATCTTTTCATTTTTCACGATGAAAGGAAGCTCTTTATTTTTAGTAACGTCAAACATTCCTTCACCTTCTACATATACAGTACGTGTTTCTCTGCCGAAGGAACGGTCATAGCGCAAAGTAGAACCTGCATTCAACCAAACAACCGAACTATCCGGCAGTAATATTCTGGACTGCGAACCTCTTGGTACAAAAAACTCCGATTGCGTAAATAAAGCGTCATCCTGCCGGGATAACTCATATATGCCCCAAAAAACAGCCGTACTGAACAAACCCAATAAAAAAATTGCAGCATATGGAAGTAACCTTTTCCCGATAGAATATATTTTTTTTGTTTTCGGCATATCAAAAGCTTGCATATGCAATCTACCGGACAAACGATTCCATTTATTATCTATATACGAAGTATTCTGATTAGAGACAAACCATTCTTCTTCCCACTCCCGGAATAGCTGCATATTTTGCTCTTCTTTACGAAGAAAACCAAACAGTTCTTTCTCCTCTTCCGGAAGTAAGTTGCCTTCAAAATACTTAAATGCAAGACGGCGCATATAATCAGTTTCTTGTTCTTTCATAATGTTATTTGTTATAATTGAGACAATCTCATTGATATTTACCCAACCTCAAATACGAAAAAAAATAAAATTATTTTCAACTACGACTCACTATTTCATTCATTCCATCAGCCATTTCACTAATTAGTAGTTTATTACGGGAGATAAAATCATTAAATATCAAGCTATTTCCCACCAAAGTTAATAAAATACATGCCTTATTTATTAATATTTTCACTTTTTACATTTACCTTTGTCTCCAACGTACTAAATAACATCAAATTATGAAAGTAGCTATCATTGGTGCAGGAAATATGGGTTCTGCCATTGCACGTGGCTTAGCCCAGGGATATCTGATTCAAGGACACGAAATTATTGTTTCTAATCCAAGTAATGGAAAACTGGAGAAGCTAAAAGCCGACTTTCCCAATATTAAAACAACAAACGATAACATAGATGCAGCAGCTAATGCCGATATCGTAATTGTTGCAGTAAAGCCTTGGCTGATAGAAGAAATACTCAATCCACTCCGCTTGAAACGTACACAGATACTTGTTTCATTAGCTGCCGGGATCTGTTTTGACGATCTGGCACATTTTTGTGGCGAACCGGAGATGCCCATCTTCCGTGTCATCCCCAATACTGCTATAGCCGAACGTGCCAGTATGACGTTGATCTCTGCGCGGAACGCTTCGGATAAACAGAAAAAAATATTAACGGATATATTCAACGAAATGGGATTGACAATGATTATACCGGAAAGTAAAATAGCAGCGGCTACAGCTCTCACTTCATGTGGCATTGCATACGTGCTTAAGTATGTACAAGCCGCTATGCAGGCAGGTATTGAAATGGGAATCGCCCCGAAAGATGCTATGAAAATGGTAGCACAATCTTTGGAAGGAGCAGCAGAGTTGTTGCTAAATAAAGAAACACATCCCAGTGTTGAAATAGATAAAGTAACCACTCCCGGCGGGATCACCATTAAAGGAATTAACGAACTGGAACATGCCGGATTCACCTCTGCGGTGATTAAGGCGATGAAGGCATCGAAATAATGTTCAATGATGAATTGTCATTTTTTTTAGAACTTATAAAAATAATTACTGCAAACATTAAAACCGCCAAGCTAAATATTACATTAACAATTAAACATTAAATACATGGACGACCAAATCAGACAAATTGCCGAACGATTGCGCGGATTGCGTGACGTATTGGAACTTACCTCAGAAGATATCGCCCGCGATTGTGATATCTCCGCAGAAGAATATCGCCTGGCAGAAACAGGACAATACGACATCTCAGTAGGTATGCTACAAAAAATCGCACATAAATATGGTATCTCTCTGGATGCACTTATGTTTGGCGAAGAACCTAAAATGAGTAGTTACTTTCTGACCCGTGCCGGAAAAGGAATAAGTATTGAACGCACCAAAGCCTATAAATACCAGTCTTTAGCTGCCGGATTCATAAATCGCAGTGCCGACCCGTTTATTGTAACGGCTGAGCCAAAACCAGACGATGAACCGATACATTACAACAGTCATAGCGGACAGGAATTCAATTTAGTACTCGAAGGCCGTATGTTGGTCAACATCGAAGGTAAAGATCTGATACTGAACGAAGGTGACAGTCTCTATTTCAACGCTAAACTCCCACATGGCATGAAAGCACTTGACGGAAAGCCAGTGCGTTTCCTCGCCGTTATCATGTAATATTATTATGGTAGAAAGATTTTTATCACAGACAACATTCTCTTCGCAGGAAGATTTTATCAAAAACTTAAAAATCAACGTACCCGAAAATTTCAATTTCGGGTATGATGTAGTAGATACCTGGGCTGCCGAACAGCCGGATAAACCCGCACTGTTGTGGACGAACGATAAGGGTGAACATATCCAGTTCACATTTGCTGACATGAAACGTTATACAGACATGACAGCCTCTTATTTCCAATCACTCGGCATCGGCCGTGGGGATATGGTAATGCTTATCCTGAAACGCCGTTATGAATTCTGGTTCAGCATCATCGCCCTGCACAAACTGGGTGCTACGGTTATTCCCGCCACTCATCTGCTGACAAAGAAAGATATTGTATACCGCTGTAATGCCGCAGACATCAAAATGATTGTTGCTGCCGGCGAAGAAGAGATCACGAAACATATTATTGAAGCAATACCCGAGTGCCCTTCTGTACATAAACTGGTAAGCGTAGGTCCTGAGATGCCGGAAGGATTTGAAAACTTCCACAAAGGCATTGAATCTGCCACTCCATTTGTCAAACCGGAACATCCGAATACAAATGATGACATCTCACTGATGTACTTCACTTCGGGTACTACCGGTGAACCGAAAATGGTAGCACACGACTTTACCTACCCACTGGGACATATCGTAACAGGTAGTTTCTGGCATAATCTCACGGAAAACAGCCTCCATCTCACCATTGCGGATACAGGTTGGGGAAAAGCGGTATGGGGAAAACTTTACGGACAATGGATTGCCGGAGCAAACATCTTCGTATATGACCATGAGAAATTTACTCCGGGTGATATCTTGACAAAGATACAGGATTATCATGTCACTTCACTCTGTGCCCCTCCAACAATTTTCCGTTTCCTGATTCATGAGGATCTGACCAAGTATGATCTCTCCTCACTACAATACTGTACGATTGCAGGCGAAGCACTGAACCCGGCCGTATTTGATACTTTCAAAAAGCTGACAGGAATCAAATTGATGGAAGGTTTCGGACAGACTGAAACCACTTTGACTGTAGCCACTTTCCCCTGGATGGAACCCAAACCGGGAAGTATGGGTGTGCCCAACCCACAATATGATGTTGATCTCATAGATAATGAGGGCCGTTCTGTGGAAGCAGGTGAACAAGGGCAAATCATCATTCGTACTACCCAGGGAAAGCCATTAGGACTGTTTAAAGAGTATTACCGGGATGCAGACCGTACCCATGAAGCATGGAATAACGGCATTTATTATACAGGAGATGTAGCCTGGAAAGATGAAGACGGTTATCTTTGGTTCGTAGGGCGTGCAGATGATGTGATCAAAAGCTCCGGTTACCGGATCGGCCCGTTTGAGGTGGAAAGTGCTTTGATGACACACCCTGCTGTTATTGAGTGTGCTATCACGGGAGTACCCGATGAGATTCGTGGTCAAGTGGTAAAAGCTACCATCGTTCTGTCTAAGGAATATAAAGCACAAGCAGGTGAAGCATTAATAAAAGAGCTTCAAAACCATGTCAAAAAGGTTACTGCACCTTATAAATATCCACGTGTCATTGAATTCGTCGATGAACTGCCCAAAACTATCAGCGGAAAGATACGCCGCGTGGAAATTCGTAAGAACGATGAAAAATAAGATACATTAATAGATAAGCGTTCTAAAACACAGATTAGCATTGACTCTTCGTAAATTTATTCCTCATTCAGGCATTTACTCCACGAAGATCAGTGCTAATTTGCATTTTATATTCCGGGTCATTGTTTTGTTCATTTTCCGAAACTCTAATCATCCACAATGACGGAAATGGAAAAGAAACGTTAATTGTATCAGTTTATATCATGCCTGCTAACGTTTGCAACAAATCTTATAAAGATTGAACGATAAGTTATAATCCATATTAGAAACATGCTCTATATTTGCAATATCAAATACAATAAAAACCAAAACTAATGATTACAAGTAGAAAGATTTCCCAAATTGATGTTTTTGCCGGTAGCCCATGGGAAGTTGCCAGCGTAAAAAGACTTCTGAATGCAGCTTACATTGAAGTTTCAATAAAAGATAAAGGTACTAACCGTATTTTACTATCCGTACCTTGTGAGTTTTATACAGCCGCTATGCGTGTTATAGAAAACAGAAAGATTTCATAGGTTTTCAAAATATACCAGATTAAGATTAAGTTAGATTGGAGCCGGCCCGATGCGAAATCGGAACCGGCTTTTTTATTATTATCTTTCTTCAGATTTGTTATCTTTGTATCTTTATAATAAAGTGTAGTACAAGCTCAGTACAAATTAACAATGTTAACGAGTAAATCCAAACATCCTTTTTCTATGAAATAAAAGTACGTACTCTTCAGGCATAAAAGTACGTACTCTTAAACAGTAAAAATACGTACTTAACACACACTTAAATACGTACTTTTATAAACTGAAAATATCACATTATTCAATGCATATTCTTTATCCCATAATTGATATAGAAAAGTCTTCTTCTACCTTCTGCTTTCACAAGTGGTACACAACCTGAAACCATAATAAAATATAAATATGAACAATACCGGCACAGGATTGTCTATTATCATTATATTTGCAGAGTAAATTACTATACTCTGCAAAAGAGTATCACTAAATATAGACAATCTTAACTATCACATAAACAATACATAATATAATGAAAAAGCTCCTGAAAAAGAATGCTTCTTACACTGTAAGTATAAGTATAGTCCAAAACCCTTTTAAGTTGATAAAGAATAAAATGCTCTATTTCACATTATTAATAGGAGCACTTGCTTTTACATCTTGTACTAACAATGATCCACAACCCGAGCCACCAGCTCCTACCGGGGAATTATATACTTTAAAATACAAATCGCAAGAAATACTGGAGCTAAAACAAATGAAAACAGAACAGGAAGTACAGAATCTCCCTGTCGAAGAATCAAGTAAGTATTTTGGAAAACGTTTATCACTCACTAGCCCAACCGAATTGCAATTAAAAGATGATTCTCTCTTCATCATCAAAAACTACGGAATCACTGAAAAATATAAAATGAAATCCCACAATAATGAAGTATTTCTTTATAATGACCTATCGGACACATGGGAGTATTGCGGAACAAGAGAAGATAAAAACAGTTTTACACTTAACATAGGTTTCTATATTCAGGAAAGAGTAAACAACCAACGAACTTTGTATGCCATCGGACAGGAGTATTCACTAAAATCTTTTTCCGACTTAATGGAATATATAGGTAAAGACGGGCTATCATCTGTTATCTGGTTGAAGCAGCAAATTGTTTTTGAATAAATATAAATCTATAAAAGCAACGAAAGATGAAAACAAAAATAAGATATGCCATATTGCTTCTTTTAGTGATTCAAACTGGTTATGCACAAGAAGCGAGTAACTTTACCGTAAAGGCTCCCGACAAAACATTTATAGGAGCCATATTAGAGCCCGGCAGTATCAACAGTGATGCACATCAATTTCTAGATGTTTCCCTCAATCCTATTACAATCAGTTATAGCCTTCCAATGAAAAGTCAGGAAATAACACCGGGTTATGACAATATGATGAAAGCGATCCGGGAAAGATTGCAACAAAACAATGTCTTGAAACCAAACTATCAATTCAACAGTTCAATTGACGAAATAAAATCTTATGAAGAATTAGCCATCTATTTCGGACAGAAAATCAATCCGTCCCTTTTCTTCGGTACTTCACGCCAGAAGCAGAAAAAGACAATTGTTGTATTAAGTATCAGTCAAAGTTTCTTTTCTGTAGACATGGACTTTCCTGAATCGCTAAGTGACGATCCTACTGTGCTTGAGCAAAAAGACAAACTTATTTATGTCAGTTCTATTCAGTTTGGCCGTAAAGCAGTCGCAATCATCGAATCGGATTTTGATTCTCAAACAGTAAAAGCAGCGATTAAAGATATTATCAGTAAGACAGAAAACGATGAAGCAAGTATACTTGGCGAAAGTATGGCTGTCATTGCAAATGCCACTGTAAGATGTATGACTATAGGCAATGATAACATGGAAGAAACTGATCCGGACAATCCATTAAAAAATCTGATAAATTACCTGAACAAAAAAATGACACCGGAAGATTTTGGTATGCCCATTACCTTCTCAGCCGCTTATCTAAAAGATAATTCGGTATTTGTCAATAAATTCACAAAATAATATTTCTGAATTAGTACGCAACAATCTTTTGATCGAAACGCAGATAAACGCGGATTCTCGCAAAGAATCAATGACAAAGTTATCTGATCTGTGAAAATTTGAGTTAATCTGCGTTTCAACTATTATAGAAAGGTTACAATAATACATTCAGAGAGATGGACCTCTTTTTTTAATAGGCTTCTATTCTTTACTCCAAATACGAGTATTCAGATTGAGATCATCAACAATTGAGATTAGTGCACTAATTGTCTCTATTTCAGCACTGAGAGATTGTATATTAGTAATAGGATTCCATATACTGGCCTCAAAATGATTCTTAGAATCCGGGATAGCAATCAGAATGGTGGAGTCCCGGAAACTAATGGTAACTCCTTGCCCGAATTTACGATCCAGCTCCAGCAAACGCTCCATCATGGAAGGTGTAATAAGATAGCGGGCTTCAACCTGATCGGTAGAGTAAACATCAAATGTATTCTCAAAATCGGGATTTTCCATCTTAACCCTTGACTCCCCAAACCTTAGTTTAAAAAAACAATCCCGAAGAATCGTTGTCTTTCCTTTAAAGTCTTTATGAAAATCGGCCATAAACAGAAACCCTCTGAAAATATTCACATAGTATTGCCGCGTCTGCCCTTTAGCTCCCACCTGCGTCCTTCTTTCTTCGGCACGTACCTCTGCACAAAGAAATTCGGTTTTATCCACATACCCATGAATCAAATCTTCGGTGTGATAGCGATCCGGAGCACAAGGGAATAGTCCACAGTTAGAAAACACCTCTTCATTAATCCCCTCATTGGGAGAATATGTGGCATTATCACAAAATGCACCAATCACCCGGGCAATCACTTCGTTTTTGTAGTGCAAAGAAAAATCCTTCGATTTACTATTTACACAAGCATAATAAATGAGAGCAGAGACAATTCCAACAAATAATAAAAGGATTACCGGATAACCGGATAGAATTAATAGTATCCCCCCAGCAATAAAAAAGAGAATGCCTCCCCACAATCCCGCTTTATGACCTTGAGATTTAAGTTCCCGGCGTTTATCTTCCAAAGCCTGCAAAACAGAAGGTAATTCCTGCGACAATGATTCAAAGCGTGACTGTCCCATAGTAAGCCCTTTATGAATTAAGTAATTCTTTTACATCAGGAGTAGTACGTTCCGATTCCTGAATAGCCCATGTCCCTTTACGGTTAAACCCAAAGACACCAGCCAATAAGTTAGATGGGAAGGTCTGCACTGCATTATTATAATCAGTGACACAGGCATTATATGTACGCCTTGCAGCAGCCAGTTGCTCTTCAGTTTCATTAATAGAACGCTGTAATTGCATAAAATTACCAGAAGCCTTTAGTTCCGGATAACTCTCCGCTATTGCCAATAAACCGGTATGGGCATGAGTGAAAATATCGTCCAGATTTGCTTTTTCACTATTTGAAAGAGCAACATAAGATTTGCTCCTCATTTCGGCCAGTTTTGTAAATACTCCCTCCTCATATTTAGCATACTGCCGAACCGTTGCTACCAAATTAGGAATAAGATCATATCTCTTCTTCAACATAACGTCAATCGTAGCAAAAGCATTTTCCGCTTGGTTCTTTTTCCTCACAAGGGAGTTATAAACAACTCCAACAAAAATAATCAGAAGTACAAGAATAATCACTATGACCATAAACTAATAGTAACGGCATCCTTTTGCCGGAATTAAACTCAATTGCCGTGAAATAGATTGAATTCCCAATAGTAAAACAAAAAAAGCTCTGTAAATTTCTTACAGAGCTTTTTCACAAAGAACACTCGTACTCGAAGCGGGACTTGAACCCGCACAGCCGCAATGGCCAAAGGATTTTAAGTCCTTCGTGTCTACCATTCCACCATTCGAGCATCCTT